>NZ_QUGE01000014.1:0-44692 GCF_003478825.1 Peptoclostridium sp. AF21-18 | reverse complement strand
TGGAAGAATAAATAATTGCGAAGAGCAAGAGAATAGAGAAAAAAAGAGATGTAACGAATAAAAAAGGAAAAGGAAAACGGAGGTAAAAGAATGAATAAGAAAAGATTATCAGTAGTAATGGCTGGAGCGATGTTAGCAAGTAGTGTAGCGCCAGTATTAGCAGCTACTCCTTCATATGAAGTGAATGGCTCAAATAAAGGAATATTAATAAGAGACTTAAGAAACTTATTAACATCAAAAGTTTATGCTAATATAGCAGACAATAATAGTTATGCAGGACAGTCTGTATATGAAGTTAAAGTGGGATCAACTTATTATCACGATGTTACAGAAGCAGGAATAAAAGCTTTAGAAGAAGCTCTTAAAGCAGCAGATAAAGATACAGTTATAAGTGTATATGATAGAGGATTTGCAGAAAAAAATGGAAAATACTATGCTTATGCATTAGAAGAAGTTTCAACAACTAGAACTTTTGGAGCTGATGAATTAAAAGGATTAGCTTTAGCTTATAATATGAATACTTATCCAGCTGTAAAAAGTATGGACTATTCAGAAGCAGATAAAACTCTTACAGTTGTAACAAGAAAAGCTGAATCTGAAGATAAACTATGGACTTTAACTTTCAAAGAAGGAGATAAAGCTGTAGACTTCACAAAACCAATAGATGATGATAAAAATCTTATAAATGGAACTCATGAATCAGATTGGAGTAACTTAGCTGGATTCAAAGAATCAGCAAGAGTAACTACTTCAAAAGGTGATAAATTAGTATCTAAATTATTAGCTAATGTTACAATATCAAATGCTGACGAAATTATAAACTTCAAATTATCAGATTTATATGATGGACTTCTTTTAACAGAAAAAGGTCAGGAATTATTAGATGCAGCTAAAATGTGCAAATCTGATGCTAATGACGGATACAAATATTCAGTAGGTCAGGTTGATTCTACTGCTAATGGTCTATTCACTTTAGATATAAACTTCTATGATCAGAATGAAGTAACTAACAAAAAAGTTAAAAAAGTAGTTAAAATAACTACTAACAACGAAGCTCAGTTAGAATTATTCAGAAAATGGATGGTGGATGCAAAAGCTCAGGTAGAAGTATTAGCTGGAGACAATAGATATGAAACAGCAGTAAAAGTAGCAAAAGAAAATGCATCAATAAAAGACGTTGCAACAAACGGAAATATAGTACTAGTAAATGGAAATTCATTAGTAGATGGATTAGCAGCAGCACCTTTAGCAGCTTCAGTTATAAATCTTGATAATGATGGAAATTGGTGGGGAGATAATGATAAAGTAGCACCAATATTATTAACAGAATCTGATTCTATACCAAAAGCTACAAAAGATTACATAAGAGAATTAATAAAATATCAGACTGTAGGAAACTTAGATAAAGTAACAGTATACTTAGTAGGTGGAGAATCAGTTATATCTAAATCATTAGAAAATGAATTAAAAGATCTTGGATTAAGAATAGTAAGAGCTGGCGGAAAAGACAGAGAAGCAACTTCACTAGAAGTAGCTAAATTAATGGAAAAAGAAAACGGCGAATACTTTGAAAATGCATTCCTTGTAGGTGCTAATGGAGAAGCGGATGCTATGTCAATAGCTTCTGTAGCCGCTAAAAAAAGACAGCCAATAATAGTTGAATCTCCTAAAGGTGTATCAGAAGACACAATAGAATTCTTACATGGATACAAATCTTCTCTTGAGAAATCAGCTACTATAATAGGTGGTGAATCAGTTGTTTCTAAAGCTACTGAAGAAACTTTAAAAGCTGAAAAAATAGCTGTAGATAGAATAGCTGGATCAAATAGACAGAATACTAATGCTGAAATAATAAATAGATTTGCTCCAAGTGGTTTAAAACAGATAGTTATATCAAAAGACGGTGTAGCTAAAAAATCAGAATTAATAGATGCATTAACAGCAACATCACTAGCAGTTAAAGATAATGCTCCTATAGTACTTGGAACAAATAAATTAAATGAAAATCAGATAAATGCTATAGAAAAGAAAGCTCAGAGAACAGGAATATATGTTTACCAGGTAGGACATGGTGTAGCTAGAGATGTATTAAAACAGATAGCTACTAGAGTTGGTTTAGCAAAATAATTAACATTGAACTAACAAACGTTAATATATAAGATTAAAGGCGAGGATTTATTCCTCGTCTTTTCTTTTTACAAAAATTAAAAAAAGACAAAAATAGACTTGCTTTTGTAAGTCTATTTTTGCCTCAATAAACAAAAAAACATACGTTCTGTATTATATTTTACAACTGAATAATCGTACTCTACACTATTCTATTATGATATAATTTATATATGAAAAATAAATTAAAAAATCAATAAACAAAACAAGTAAAGGAAGGACAAAAACTATGTTAAAAATATTATTTAGCAGAAGTTATAGAGATGACATAGAAAAATACAATGTGGTAGAAAATCCCCCACTTGCATTTGATATACGGCATACAAGTGAGGATATAATAAATCCACTTAGTGTAGAAATGATAAAAGAAATTGATAAATCAGATGTTATTGGTCCAAATTTAATTCAAAGTCCTGTACTCGGACCAATTCCACCACAGACACTTTCTGGTGGTGTAAAAACTTTAATTATGATTAATCAGCATCCTGATATGATATTTAATGCAACTCATTGTGGTGATAACTGCTCTCCATATTTACTAAAAATAGCAAAAAATAAAGATATAACTATTAATTTAAGGTATTTAATGCATTTTGACTTAGATGATAATGATGAAATATTTATTGTAAATGATGGATCTGTAGTTAAAAATAATAAAGAATTTACTTATAAGGGATATAAATTTTTGGAGGGATAATTGTGAAAGGAAAAGTCCATATAAAAATTAGTAATATAGCTAACAAAATCACCTATGAATTTACATTAAATAGAAATATAACTATAATAGAGGGAAATTCTGCAACTGGAAAAACAGTCCTTATATCATTGATAAGAGCTGCAAAAGACAAAACGCTTCAAGGGTTTATACGTGTTGACTGTGATTATCCTTGTATAGCATTTTCTAGTGATGAATACGATTGGGAAAGACGAATCAAAGAAACTGGAAATAGTATAATATTTTTTGATGAGGATGCGACATATGTAAAAACAGAGGAATTTGCAAAAGCAATCCAAAATACTTCAAACTATTATGTTATTGTAAATAGAGAAAGCTTAAGCAATTTACCCTACAGTGTAGATGAGATATATGGAATTAAAGAGTCTGGTAAATATGGTGGTTTAGAGCCTGTTGTTAATAAGTTTTACAGAATTTACTCAAAATACGATAACTTTAAAGATAATAAAGATATATATGTAGATAATATTATAACTGAAGATAAAAAAGCAGGATACCAATTTTTTAGTAAGGTATATGATTGCAACTGCTTCTCCTCTGGTGGAAATAGCTCTATAATAAAACCATTAGAAGAAATACCAGATAATGAAGATACACTAATAGTTGCTGATGGAGCTGCATTTGGCTCTCAGGTAAAGACTTTAGAAGAATTTACACGATATAGAAATAATATAAAGGTATTTCTTCCAGAATCATTTGAATATTTGATATTGTCTGCAAAGATATTTGGAAATCATAATAAGATGATTGAAAAGATTTTAGAAAATCCATCAGATTATATTGATAGTAGAAAATTTATAAGTTGGGAAAGATATTTTACTAGCCTTGTTGAGGATATTTCTAAATATTATGCATATGCTTCATATGATAAGACTAATTTAAAAAGATTCTATCAAGAAGGAATTAATAAAGATAAAATAGCATCTCAGATACCGATAAGTAGAGAATGTTTAAAAGATAGTATAGAATAAATTACGAAAACACCGAAATTGTTATTGATTTCGGTGTTTTTTATTTTGTTTAGTGTTTTGTGGGTGTGGTCGCGCGTTTCGTACAATAAAACTGTGGAAGAATAAATAATTGCGAAGAGCAAGAGAATAGAGAAAAAAAGAGATGTAACGAATAAAAAAGGAAAAGGAAAACGGAGGTAAAAGAATGAATAAGAAAAGATTATCAGTAGTAATGGCTGGAGCGATGTTAGCAAGTAGTGTAGCGCCAGTATTAGCTGCAGAAACAACAACACAGAAAGACTATACAGTAAACAACTCAAACAAAGGGTTATTAATCAGAGATTTAAGAAACTTTGTAAACTCTAAAATATTTGATAACGTAGTAGTAAATGATGACTTAGCAGGACATTCAGTATACTATGCAAAATTTGTAACTACAACTAAAACAGTTGAAAAAGTTGGAAGTGGATATTCTAAAATTGAAGCAGCTATAAATGAAGAATTAAAATATTTAGGTGAAACTGCAGTATTCCATGCTTCATCTACAAATGGTCATGTTGGTAAAGAACATACTGTAAAAGTTGGAAATTCAGAAGTAACATTTTTCGTAACTAATGATGCAAATAAACCTGGAACATTTAGCATAAAATCAAAATATGACAATAAAAACTTTGATAAATTAGAATCACTTATACAGGATGCAGCTACAGGATCAAAAGTAGAAGTTTGGGACAACGGACATATAGAAAAAGACGGAAGATACTATGGTAAAGTTTTAGCTGACTCTATAATAGCTGAAAAATTTGATGCAGATAGTTTAAAAGCAGCATATGATGCTTTCAAAGCAGCTGATCCTACTACTTACCCAGCAGTATACGATATGAAATTAGAAAACAATGTATTAACTGTAGAAACAAGACAGGTAGATACTGAAGAAGAATCTGGAAGAAAAACTTTCAAATATGAAGTTGGAAGTGACAAAGTTGAATTTGACAAAGCTATAAATGCTGCAAAACAGCTATTAAAACCAGACTTCCAGAATACATGGATAACAAAAGATATAGACGGATTCCAGATTAAAACAAAAACAGGTGCAACAGAAGGTGCTGACTTAGAAGATAAACATCTTTACACAGTAACAATAACAGATGTAAGTAATGAATACACTGCAAAATTATCAGACTTATATGATGGATTATTCCTAACAGAAAAAGGACAGGAATTATTTGATACATTAAAAGCATACGATGCAGAAGGATATGCAAATGGATACATAGTTAGAGGAGAAGGCGATATAAAAACAAATGCTAATGGATTATATTCATTAACTATAGAATTAGAAAAACCTCTAAACAAAAAAACAGTTAAAAATGTAGTAACAATAACAACTAATGACTATGAAAAATTAGTTTTATTCCGTAATGGAATCGCTGTAAAAGGAACTACTCATCATGGTACTAAAAATGTTAGAAAATTCCCAGTTCAGAAATTAGAAGGAGCTAACAGATTTGATACAGCAGTAAAAGTAGCAAAAGAAAATGCAGATATAAAAACAGTAGCAGAAAATGGAAACATAGTATTAGTAAACTCAGATTCATTAGTAGATGGATTAGCGGCAGCACCATTAGCAGCATCTGTTGTAAATAATGGTAATACTATAAATGGTAACGGTGGAAGCTGGGATGGAAAACAGTCTAACTATGTAGCACCAATACTATTAACAAATGCAAATGGTATACCAAAAGAAACAAAAGACTACATGAAAGAAGTAGTAGCTCATCAGAGAGTTGGTGCATTAGATAAAGTAACAGTATACTTAGTAGGTGGAGAAGCAGTAATATCTAAAGCTGTAGAAAACGACTTAAAAGAAATAGGTCTAAGAGTAGTAAGAGCAGGTGGAAAAGATAGAGAAGCAACATCATTAAAAGTAGCTGAATTAATGAAAAAAGATACTAGTGCAACAGCTTACACAGAAGCATTTTTAATAGGAGCAAACGGAGAAGCAGATGCAATGTCAATAGCATCATATGCAGCAGAACATAAAACTCCAGTAATAGTTGAATCAGTTCATGGATTATCTGATGATGCTGTAGAATTCTTCAAAGGATATAAAAATGACAACTTCGCTGGTAAAAATGTAACAATAATAGGTGGAGAAAAAGTAGTATCAAAAGCTACAGAAGAAACATTAAAAGCAGAAAAAATAAAAACTGATAGATTAGCAGGAGCTAAAAGAAAAGAAACAAATGCAGAAGTTATAAATACATTATATGCTAACCGTGAATTAGATCAGTTAGTAGTATCTAAAGATGATGTATTAATAGATGCATTAACAGCAACTTCTTTAGCAGCTAAAGATCATTCACCAATAGTTCTTGGAACTAATGAATTAACTAAAGAACAGATAAACGCATTAGAATTAAAATCTAGCAGAAATGGTGTATATGTATACCAGGTAGGTAAAGGTGTTGCACCATCAGTTATAAAAACAATAGCTGAAAGAGTTGGTTTAGCAAAATAATTAAGTTTTGTCTAGGCATAGTTGATAGATAAACAGATTAAAAGCGAGGAATTTTTCCTCGCTTTTTTTATTATTTATTTCTATTTATAAAAACAAAAATAGGCTTGCTTTTGTAAGTCTATTTTTGTTTTTTTATTTAATAGAACATATGTTCATTTTATTTTTTATTTTCATCAGATACTGTATATTAACTATCTATATAATTAAATTTTTATAATAAAAAGAAAGAGTTACTTCTTTAAAATTTATCTTCAGTCAGAAAAATATAAACATCTAATCAAACATTTGTTCGTAACAGCCTTTTAAAGACAAAAATAGACTTACAAAGCAAGCCTATTTTTGTCTTTTTTAATTTTGGTAAAAAGAAAAGACGAGGGAATTTCCCTCGTCTTTACCCTTATATATTAACATTTGTTAGTTCAAAGTTAATTATCTAGATAAACTTAATCTATCAGCTATTGTTCTTACTACTGATTCTGCTACGTTTCCACCTATCTGGTATACGTATTTATCAGCATTTCTATTAGTTGCATCTTCTATAGCTTCTATCTGTGATTTAGTTAATTCATTTGTTCCTAGTACTATTGGAGTATGATATTTTGCTGCTATTGATGTTGCTGTTAATGCATCTATTAATTCGCCTTCTCTTGCTATACCATCTTTTGATACTAGTACATGATCTATTGAACCATTTTCATATAATTTAGAGATTACTTCTGCATTTGTTTCTTTTCTGTTTGCTCCGAATAATCTATCTATAGTTTTATCTTTTAATTCTGCTTTTAATGTTTCTTCTGTAGCTTTTGATACTACTTTTTCTCCACCTACTATTGTTACATCTTTACCAGCGTCTAATTTGTATCCTTTTAGGTAGTCTACTGTAGCTTCTGATATTCCATGTACTGACTCTACTATTATTGGTGTTTTGTTTTCTGCTGCATATGATGCTATTGACATTGCATCTGGTGCACCATTTGCTCCTACTAAGAATGCATTTGTTATATTAGTTGCATCAGTATCTTTAGCCATTATTTCTGCTACTTTTAATGATGTTGCTTCTCTATCTTTTCCACCAGCTCTTACTACTCTTAAGCCTGCTTCTTTTAAGTCGTTTTCTACAGCTTTAGATATTACCGCTTCTCCACCTACTAAGTATACTGTTACTTTGTCTAAGTTTCCTACTCTCTGGTGTGCTACTACTTCTTTTATGTAGTCTTTTGTTACTTTGTCTAATCCATCTCTATTTGTTAATAAGATTGGTGCTACATAGTTTTTATCTTTTGCTATAGTGTTATCCTGATTTATTACAGATGCTGCTAATGGTGCTGCTGCTAATCCATCTACTAATGAGTCTGAGTTTACTAATACTATGTTTCCGTTTTCTGCTACTGTTCTTATATCTGCATTTTCTTTTGCTACTTTTACTGCTGTTTCGTGTCTAGTTGCTCCTACTAATTTCTGTACTGGGAATTTTCTTGCTACTACACCATGTTCTGCAGATACAGTCTGTGCTTTTATTCCTTTTGCGAAGAATTCTATTTTTCCAAGATTATTTGATGTTATTTTTACTACATTTTTTGTTGTATTTTTATTAACAGTTTTTGTAAATGTTAATGTTATTGTATATAATCCATTTGCACTTTTATCTACAGTTGGAAGATAATCTACGTAGTATCTATCTTTTTCATCATATTCTTTCATTGCTTCTAATAACTCTTCACCTTTTTCAGTTAAGAATAATCCATTATATAATTCTGATAATACTATAGTCTGTTCATTATCTACATCTGTTATTGTTACTGTGTAAAGTTCTTTATTTGCTATATCTTTACCTTTTTCAATTTCAACTCCTGGAACTTCAGCGAATCCAGCTATGTTTTCAGTTATCCATGTACCATCTAAATTAGGTTCTAATTCTACTCCATGAACATTTACAGCTTTAGTGAAGTTAACTTCTACATCATCTGCTTTGTATGTTAATACTTTTCTTGATGCTTCTGTTTCTTCTCCAACTAATCTTGTTTTTACTGTTAATACTTTACCATCGAATTCCATATCTAATACTGCTGGATAAGTTGTAGGATCAGCTGCTTTGAAAGCATCATATGCTGCTTTTAATTCTCCTGTAGTGAATAGATTTTTTTCATAACCTTTTTCTATAGTTTTTCCATAGTATTTTCCATCTTTTTCTATATGACCATTATCCCAAACTCTTAATTTTGTGTTTGATTTTGCATGCTGTATAGCTGTTTCTAATTCTGCTATATTAGTATTATCAAACTTTTTAGTACGAGTTATAGTAAATGTTCCTGGTCTTCCTGAATTGTTAACAAAATTAACTGTTACTATTATGTTTCCTAATTTAACATCATGATCTTTACCATCAGCTATCCAAGCTAAATCAGATTTCTGGAATGTTACTTCTTCTCCTAAAGCTGCTAATTTAGCATTTATAGCTTTTACGAAAGTTTCGTACATATATCCAACTTCAGAAACTGTTTCTTTATCAGTTGTTTCAGTTACTCCATCTACTGTTACATAGTGTACTGAGTGTCCTGCTAACTCTTTGTTTTCTTTTACATTTTCAAATGTTCCTTTAGTTAATATTAATTCTCTTAAGCTTTTTATTAAAAGACCTCTGTTACTTCCATTGACTGTATAGTCTTTCTGTGTTGTTGTTTCTGCAGCTAATACTGGCGCTACACTACTTGCTAACATCGCTCCAGCCATTACTACTGATAATCTTTTCTTATTCATTCTTTTACCTCCGTTTTCCTTTTCCTTTTTTATTCGTTACATCTCTTTTTTTCTCTATTCTCTTGCTCTTCGCAATTATTTATTCTTCCACAGTTTTATTGTACGAAACGCGCGCACCCACCCCAAAACACAAACTGACAAAATAAAAATCACTTTATAACTTTTTACAACTAAATTCATACAAAAAGTATGAAAATATGTAAAAAAGTGTTATTATGGATATAAAGAATAAAAAAAATATATATTATGTTTAGAAAGAGGAATTTTTATGAAGGAATTTATGCGTATAGTAGGAATTACTATTGAAGGAATAAAGAATGTATGTCATGGATCTATAAAAATTAATACAACAAATAATACAAATGAAGAAGATTTATCGAAATCTGGATCTATCCTTGGAATATATGGTCAAAATGGTTCTGGAAAATCAACTATTTTAGAAGCTACAGATATTTTAAAAGCTGTCATAACAGGTAAAAATCTGCCAGATTATGTTGGAAGTATGATTAATACTACTTCTAAAAAGGCTCGTTTAGAATACAACTTTTACATAGAATTTGATGATTTCAAAGGGTTTGTAGATTATGAATTTAACATAGCTCTTGGTGATAATGATAAGTATGTTATAAACCATGAGAAATTATCACTTAAAAAATTTGAAGATAGTGAATGGAAGAGAAAAAGGATTTTATTTGAAGCAGAGAATGGAGAAATAACATATTCAAAAATAAAAAAAGCTATCTCAAAAGATACTAATATGTTTTCAAAATTATTATATGAGATAAATCCAGATGCATCTTTAATTTTTGGAAGTGGAACAAAGGATAGAGTAGCTGAAGAACTTGCAAAAAAAGGAGAGGATGACCTTCTTTGTGTAGTAAGAGTTCTTAAATATTTTTCAATTAAAAATTTAATTATTATAAAAAATGATGCTATGGGAAGTATATATCTTGATAAATTTGTTTCTCTTAATGTATATCTTCAAAATAGTGATAGGCTAAAAAGAGGAAGGCTTGCAATTAATTTATTTAAGCCAAATATTTTGCCTGTAAATATATTTGATGGTGTTAAAAGTGTTATTGAACAGATAAATATTGTTATAAAATCATTGGTTCCTTCTTTAGAGATTGGTATAGTAAATGAAAAAGAGCAGCTTATGAAAGATGGAAGTGACGGAATAAGTTTTGAGATAGTGAGTATAAGAGATGGTAAAAATATTCCTTTAGTATATGAATCAGAGGGGATAAAAAGAATAATTTCTATTACAAGTGCACTTGTTGCTGTATATAACAAAGAATCCGTATGTCTTCTAGTGGATGAATTTGATTCTGGTATTCATGAGTATTTACTGGGTGAGATTTTAAAAATATTTAATGACTCTGCAAAAGGTCAGTTTATTTTTACATCTCATAATTTAAGACCACTTGAAAAACTTCCATACAAGTCTATTATTTTTACAACTGTAAATCCTGATAATAGATATATTTATCTTTCTGGAGTTAATTCAAATAATAATATTAGAGATTTTTACTATTCAGCAATTCTTCTTGGCGGTCAGGAAGAGGAAGTATACAATGAAACTAGAGATTATAGGATAGAAAAAGCATTTAGAAAGGCAGGTAAACTTTATGTCAGCGAAGAAAACTAAAATAAAGCCTAAAAAGAAAGTCTTTCTATTAATTGTTGAAGGAAAAAGTGATGAAAAAGCACTAAAGCCTATAATTTCAGAATTGATGAATGATCAAGTACTTTTTAAAACTGTAGGTTGTGATCTTTCTTCTAATGATAGTAAAGGATATAAAAATAAAACCCTTGTTGAATTAATAAATATAGAATTGGCAAAATTTTTATTGGAAAATAGAGGAATTACAGAAAAAGATATAGAGAAAATAGTGGTTATATCTGATACAGATGGATGTTATATTCCAGATGAAGCTGTTTTTTCTTCTGGTGAAGAAGAGCTTCGATATGAAGATAATGGAATTTATACAAGCGATGTGGAAGGAATCAGAAAGAGAAATAAATATAAGTCTAAAAAGCTTGAGCCAGTTATAAAGGGTGAAATGTTGGGAGATATACCTTTAGAAATATATTATTTTTCTTGTAATTTAGACCATGTTCTTCATGGAGAGAGAAATATGGATAGTTCAAAAAAGGTTATTTCTGCAGAGGATTTTTCTGATTTGTATGATGGTGAAGAGGAAAAGTTTGTAGAGTTTGTTGATGAGTTTGGAATGGAAAAGAAATTTAATGATTCTTGGAAGTTTATAAAGAAGGATTTAAACTCTCTTATGAGATATTCTAATATGAATGTTTTCTTTATAAATAATTTTGGGTATTTTAATGATATAGCTAAGTTAGTTATTGAGAAGTGTATGAGGGATTCTGAAAGTTAATGATGTTATAAGTGTTGTTGTATTTATTGTTAGGAATAATTTTAAAGAACATATGTTTTTTTGATTTTATTGAGGCAAAAATAGACTTACAAAAGCAAGTCTATTTTTGTCTTTTTTGGTTTTGGTAAAAAGAAAAGACGAGGAAATTTCCCTCGCCTTTAATCTTATATATTAATGTTTGTTAGCTCAAAGTTAATTATCTAGCTAAGTTTAATCTATCAGCTATTGTTCTTACTACTGATTCAGATACGTTTCCACCTATCTGGTATACATATTTAGTTTTTTCTCTAGTAGCTTTTAATTCTAAAGCATTTAACTGTTCTTTTGTTATACTATCAGTTGCTAAAACTATTGGTGAATGATATTTTGCTGCTATTGATGTTGCTGTTAATGCATCTATTAATTCACCTTTTCTTGCTATACCATCTTTTGATACTAATATGTCTGTTAAAGAATGATTTTTATATAATGTAGATATAACTTTTGCATTTGTAGCTTTTCTGTTTGCTCCAGCTAATCTTTCTACTTTAACTTTTTCAGATTTTAATGTTTCTTCTGTAGCTGTTGATACTGCTTTTTCTCCACCTACTATTGTTACATCTTTACCAGCGTCTACTTTGTATCCTTTTAAGTAGTCTACTGCTGTTTTAGATATTCCATGTACTGATTCTACTATTATTGGTGTTCTACTGTCTGCTGCATATGATGCTATTGACATTGCATCTGCTTCTCCAGTAGCTCCTACTAAGAATGCTTTTTCTATATCTTCATTTGTATCTTTTTCTATTAATTCTGCTACTCTTAGTGATGTTGCTTCTCTATCTTTTCCGCCTGCTCTTACTACTCTTAAGCCTGCTTCTTCTAAATCATTTTCTACTGATTCTGATATTACTGCTTCTCCACCTACTAGGTATACTGTTACTTTGTCTAATGCTCCTACTCTCTGGTGTGCTACTACTTCTTTTATGTAGTCTTTTGTTACTTTGTCTAATCCATCTCTATTTGTTAATAAGATTGGTGCTACATAGTTTTTATCTTTTGCTATAGTGTTATCCTGATTTATTACAGATGCTGCTAATGGTGCTGCTGCTAATCCATCTACTAATGAGTCTGAGTTTACTAATACTATGTTTCCGTTTTCTGCTACTGTTTTTATATCTGCATTTTCTCTTGCTACTTTTACTGCTGTTTCGTGTCTATCAGTTCCCTCTAATTTCTGTACTGGGAATTTTCTGTATAAAGTTTTATGTCCAGGAGTTTTTTTAGAAGCTATTCCATCTTTAAAGAATTCTAATTTATCTTTGTCATTTGTTGTTATTACAAGAGTCTGTTTTATAGTTTCTTTGTTTATAGTTTTTTCGAATTTTATTGTTAATTCGTATAAACCTCTACCATTTTTTTCAATAGTTGATATTGTAGTTTTATATTTTTTATCTACATTAGCATCATATTCTTTTAATGCTTCTAATAATTTCTGTCCGTCTTCTTTTAAGAATAATCCATCATATAATTTAGATAATACTGTTTCGTATTTAGCATCTTCGTCTGTTAAAGTTATAGTTTCTATTAATTTTGTTGGTATATTTTTACCTTCTGTAACACTAACTTTTTTTTCTTCTTCAAAGTGATCGAATGTTGGCCATTCTCCATCTTTGTCTTTTACTAATACATTACCATTAACATCCATAGGTCTGTTAAATTTAACTTTATTAGAACCTGCTTTGTATTCTAATACTTTGTATTCACTTTCAGTTGGAGCAGTTCTGCATGTTACTTTAAGAATACCGTCTTCAAAAGACATTTTGTATATAACATCAGAATATTTCTGTGCATTTTTTCCACCTTTAAAATCATTATATACTTTTTCTAAATCTGGAGTAGTATAAGTTACAGCTTCTTGAACAGTTTCTAAAGCATGGTTGTAAACAACACCATCTTTAACAATATGTCCTCTATCATATACACTTAATTTTGAACCGGCTGGTATTTTTTTCTCATTCTGTAAATCTTTTTCTAAATCAGCTAAGTTTGCTAATGTATAATTGTCTACTTTGTTTCCTTTTGCATCTACTACCTTGATATAATAAACTGACTGTCCTGGGTTATCATGGTTTCCGTTTGCATCTTCTGACTGTTTTTTATTTTCTTCTATATTAGAGAATACAGTTCCAGATACTAGTTCTCTTAATCTTTTTATTAATAAACCTCTTTCTGATTCATTAACAACTGTTTCTGTTGCAGCTAATACTGGCGCTACACTACTTGCTAACATCGCTCCAGCCATTACTACTGATAATCTTTTCTTATTCATTCTTTTACCTCCGTTTTCCTTTTCCTTTTTTATTCGTTACATCTCTTTTTTTCTCTATTCTCTTGCTCTTCGCAATTATTTATTCTTCCACAGTTTTATTGTACGGAGCGCGACCACAACCCCAAAAACACAAACTCAAAACTTAAACTTAATCGATTTAATCATAATCGATTAAAATAGAGCAAATTAACACCTAAATAGAACCGATTACTCATAAAAGTTTATAAACACATATCTAAAATAAATCGATTTACAAAAATAACAAAAAACTTACTCAAATATACATTATTTATGCTATTATAATATTATATCCAAGTTAAAACAAATCGATTCCAATACTAAAATAAATCGATTTAATTTAATAATAAAATACATAAAGGAAAGTGATTGATATGAATATAGATGAAATTTTAGAAAATGGTGAAATAGAATGTAAAGAAGCTGCAGATAATTTACCAAGAGATTTATGGGAGACTTATTCGGCATTTGCAAATACTAGTGGTGGAACTATTTATCTGGGAATAAAAGAAAAAAAAGGTAAATTCTATATTTCAGGTGTAAATAATACAGATAAAGTTATTAAGGAATTTTGGGATAATTTAAATAATAATAACAAAGCTAGTATGAATATTCTTTCTGATAGAGATATAAGTATTGAAAAAATAGATGGAAAAGATGTAATAAAAATATTTATTCCTAGGGCAGATAGAAGACAAAAGCCAATATTTATAGGGGATAATCCATATAATATCAATAAACATGCAGGTACTTTTAGAAGAAATCATAGTGGAGATTATAAATGCAATAAGCAAGAAATTGATAGAATGATTGCTGATTCTAGTGATATTTCTCAGGATAGTACTATTTTAGAAGGCTTTGGAATAGAAGATTTGAATATTAAAAGTATAAGAAGTTATAAAAATAGATTGGAGAGCAAAAATCCAAACCATCCTTGGTTAGCTTTAGACACAAAGCAGTTTTTGTATAAGATTGGGGCTTACGGAAAAAATAGAACTACTGGAGAAGAGGGTATTACTTATGCAGGGCTTTTGATGTTTGGAGAAGATAGAGAAATAACAGATGAATTTCCAAAATATTTCTTAGATTACAGAGAAAAATCAACTGACTCTAATATAAGGTGGGAAAATAGAATAACTTCTAATAACGGTCTTTGGAGTGGTAATATCTATGATTTTTATTTTATGATTGTAAATGATTTGACTATGAATTTAAAAGTTCCGTTTAAGTTGGTAAATGGTATTCGTCAAGATACTACGCTTTTACACGAGGCTATTAGAGAAGCTCTTGCAAATACTTTAATTCATACAGATTATAGAGTTGAACGAGGTATAGTTGTAGAGAAGGGAGATGATTATTTTAAATTTTCAAATCCAGGTACATTGAGAGTTTCTTTGGAAGAAGCTATAAATGGTGGTATCAGCGATCCAAGAAATGAAAATATTTTTAAAATGTTTAATTTGATTGGAATTGGTGAGAGAGCTGGCTCTGGTATAGGAAAGATAGCTAAGATTTGGGATGATGAGAATTGGATAAAACCAGAATTAAAAGAAAGTTTTTCTCCAGATAGAGTAGAGCTTGTATTAAATATGAAGTCTGAAGATATAGAAGATATAAATGTAGATCATAAAAACATCGATATTGAAGATGATAGGTCTGAAAAGGAAATTTTTGTTGAAGAAATTTTAAGTGAGTTTTCAAAAGAAGAAATTGATGTAATATTAATTACTATGTTAGAAGATATAGTCAATAATTCATATTTGCAACAAGTATTGGATAAAAATTCAAAATATATTTCTAAGATATTGAAAAAGCTTGTAAGTAAAGGAGTTTTAAAAGTTTTAGGTAATGGAAGAGGTACAGAATATTATCTTTCAAATGATATTAAGAGTAGAATTGGCTTGGAAAATGTTAAAATAGATGATTTAAAGAACACTCGTTTAAATGAAGAGCAGTCTTTGGTAGTTGATTTTATAAGTAATAACGGATATATTACAACAAAATTAGCTATTGAAACGTTTGGAGTTAGCAAGTCGAAAGCAAGAAAAATATTTAATTCATTAGTTAATATGGGAAAAATAGAAATGATAGGCTCTGGATCAAAGACAAGATATATTTTAAAGTAATATGGTATAAGTATTATGGTTTAAACGTATTATATTTATAAAAGTAAATATAGATAACGAAATACAGAACGTATGTTTTTTGATTTTATTGAGGCAAAAATAGACTTACAAAAGCAAGTCTATTTTTGTCTTTTTTAGTTTTGGTAAAAAGAAAAGACGAGGAATAAATCCTCGCCCTTACTCTTATATATTAACGTTTGTTAGTTCAATGTTAATTATTTTGCTAAGTTTAATCTTTCAGCTATAGTTCTCATTACTGATTCTGCTACATTTCCACCTATCTGGTATACGTATTTATCAGCTCTTCTGTTAGTTTTATCTTCTATAGCTTCTATCTGTTCTTTAGATAAGTTGTTTGTTCCTAGTACTATTGGAGTGTGGTATTTTGCTGCTATTGATGTTGCTGTTAATGCATCTATTAATTCGCCTTCTCTTGCTATACCATCTTTTGATACTAGTATGTGATTTAATGATCCTGGAGTATATAATAAATCTATAACTTTTGCATTTGTTGCTTTTCTGTTTGCTCCAGCTAATCTATCTACATCTTTATCTTTTAATTCTGATTTTAATAATTCTTCTGTTTCTTTAGATACAACTTTTTCTCCACCTACTATTGTTACATCTTTAGCATTTTCTTTTTTGTATCCTTTTAAGAATTCTACTGTAGCTTCTGATATTCCGTGTACTGATTCTACTATTATTGGTGTATTATTGTCTGCTGCATATGATGCTATTGACATTGCATCTGCTTCACCATTTGCTCCTACTACGAATGCATTTTTTATATCTACTCTAGTATCTTTTTCTATTAAGTTAGCTACTTTTAATGATGTTTCTTCTCTATCTTTTCCACCTGCTCTTATTACTCTTAAGCCTGCTTCTTTTAAGTCGTTTTCTACTGCTTTAGATATTACAGCTTCTCCACCTACTAGGTATACTGTTACTTTGTCTAAGTTTCCTACTCTCTGGTGTGCTACTATTTCTTTTATGTAGTCTTTTGTTGCTTTATCTAATCCATCTCTGTTTGTTAATAAGATTGGTGCTACATAGTCTTTATTAGTTATAGTAGAAGTTGTTCCATTTGCAGAACCTCTTAAGTTTATTGCTGATGCTGCTAATGGTGCTGCTGCTAATCCATCTACTAATGAGTCTGAGTTTACTAATACTATGTTTCCGTTTTCTGCTACTGTTCTTATATCTGCATTTTCTTTTGCTACTTTTACTGCTGTTTCGTGTCTAGTTGCTCCTACTAATTTCTGTACTGGGAATTTTCTTATTGCTTTACTTCCGTGATGAGTATAATCATCTGCAGCTATTCCATCAGCAAAGAAATCTAATCTAGCTTTATTATTAGTTGTTATTACAACCTGATTTTTAACTGTTTCTTTATTTATAGTTTTTTCTAATTCTATAGTTAATGAATATAATCCATTTGCTTCTGTTTTAACATTACCTTCTCTAACTATACATTTTGGATATCCTTCTGCATCGTATGCTTTTAATGTATCTAATAATTCTTCACCTTTTTCTGTTAAGAATAATCCATCATATAAGTCTGATAATACTACATTATGTACATTATCTACATCTGTTATTGTTACTGTATGAAGATGTTTATCTGTTATATCAGTATCTTTAGGAATAGTAGTGGCTTTATCATCTTTCATTGCAAATTCTTTTACTTCTGCAGTTATCCATTTTTTACCATTTTCATCTGTAAAATCTGGTTTTGCAAGATTTCCATCCATAGCTATAGCTTTAGTGAAATCTACATAGTCACTTCCAACTGTGTATTCTTTTTTCTGTCTAGTATCTTCTGTCTGTCCTGATGCATATCTTGTGTACACTGTTAATACATTATCTTTTAATTCCATTTTATAAACTGCTGGATAAGTATTTTTATCAACTGCATTTACAAAGTTATTGTATTCTGTTGTTAAATCAGTTGCAGTAAATTTACCTGCAACTTTAGTTTCTTCTAATGTTTTTCCATAGAATTTGCCATCTTTTTCTATATGCCCATTATCCCAAACTTCTACTTTTGATCCAGTAGTTGCATTCTGTATAAGTGTTTCTAATTTATCAAAGTTTTTATTATCGTATTTTGATTTTATGCTAAATGTTCCAGGTTTTTTTGCATCACTAGTTACGAAAAATGTTACTTCTGAATTCCCAACTTTTACAGTATGTTCTTTACCAACATGACCATTTGTAGATGAAGCATTGAATACTGCAGTTTCACCTAAATATTTTAATTCTGCATTTATTGCTTCTTCAATTTTAGAATAATGACTTCCAACTTCTTCAACTGTTTTAGTTGTAGTTACAAATTTTGCATAATGTACTGAATGACCAGCTAAATCTCCGTTAACGTCAACATTTTCGAATGTTCCTTTAGTTAATATTAATTCTCTTAAATCTCTGATTAATAACCCTTTGTTACTTCCATTGACTTCGTAGTCTTTCTGTGTTGTTGTTTCTGCAGCTAATACTGGCGCTACACTACTTGCTAACATCGCTCCAGCCATTACTACTGATAATCTTTCCTTATTCATTCTTTTACCTCCGTTTTCCTTTTCCTTTTTTATTCGTTGCATCTCTTTTTTTCTCTATTCTCTTGCTCTTCGCAATTATTTATTCTTCCACAGTTTTATTGTACGGAGCGCGACCACCACCCACAAAACACTAAACATCCTACATCAAAACACATAAATAATAATAAAATTAATATATAATGTAATAAAAATTAATTTTTTTATCGTAAAAACTATGTCAAAAAAAGCAATACCAACAAGAACAAATGTTTTTTGTTATAGAAATAGTGCCTCTTATATTGTCCGTAATTTTTTTACGGATATATAATATACTATACTTAAACGGAGGTGGAATTATGCTAAAAAAATTTGAAGTAGAAAGATTTAAAAACTTTGAGAATAAATTTACACTAGACTTATCAAAAGCTCACAACTACGATTTCAATAAAGAGATGATAGAGAATAGTACTGTAAAGGTATGTTCAATATTTGGTAAAAATAGTTCTGGAAAGAGTAATCTTGGTTTAGCACTTTTAGATGCTATAAATCATTTAATAGACGATAGAGAAAAAACTTCAATAGATGCAAATCCATATCTAAACTTAAATAGAAATGATTTTGCTGAGTTCACGTATTATTTTTCATTTGTAACAGATGAGCTTGTTTATAATTATAGGAAAGCAGGAGAAGAAGAAATGCTTTATGAAAGAATTGATATAAATGGAAAAACTGTTCTTGAATACGACTATTTACTAGCTAAAGGTCACTGTGATTTAAAAGGAAGTGAAAGTTTAAAAATAGATTTTTATGAATAGTAATAATTTTGATGAACTTGATATTGAAGAAATCGTACTTCATATGGAAACAAATATTTATACTTTATATAAGAAAATGAAAGAATATGATTTCTTTGAAGATTTGGATATTATAAATATAATTGAAGAAGTATTTAAGTCGAAAGGTAAGTTATTTGAAGGATATAAAAAAGATACTTTTGGAGAGATTTATCTATTTTTTGATTACGATAGACACGCAAATGATGTAGATAATCACGATGATATCATAGATGAGATGTTAGATATTTTTGATAATGAAACAGAGAACGGGAAGTTATTCATTAGTTATCCTATGATTGAAGCAGTTAAAGATTTTTCTGAATTATAAGGATATATGTTTGTAATAAATTATAAAGACAAAAGAAAACGGAGACTATAAAATCTCCGTTTCTTTTTAGTTTATATTAACTTTTAGTTATTCAAAATTAATCCTAATATGGATTAGTTGCAGATGCTGCATCTGGTAATCCAAGTAAATCAGCAAGTTTCTCCATTACTGAAGGATTAACTCCTCCACCTATCTGATATAAAGCTTTTGCACCATTAGCTTTTAAGTTTATTTCATTTATCTGTAGCTAATACGATAGGAGCTTTTTTATCTGCAGCTATTTTTGGAGCTAATGCAAGTGGAAAGTCAAATGTGCAAGAAGTTTTTAAATATATGAATGATTATGTGATAAATTCATTTCTATATGGAGGAGATATAAGCTACAACGATAGAGAGTTCAATGCACCGATACCATTTTTATTTGATGAGGTGAGTAGAAATCGGGAATCTATGTTTGAAGTTTTCTTTATACAGAAGGAATCTAATAAAGTTGTTACATATCAGTATGGATTTTGTATAGATTCAAAAGGGATTTCAGAGGAATGGTTGAGCAAAAGTTACAAGACTAGTACTGAATTTAAGACTATATTCTACAGAAATAGAGAGGAAAATGAGCTGGATTTAAGTGGAATATCTGAAAAAGATAGAAATAATATCGAAACAGCACTTGAGCCAGAAACATTAATTCTACTTTTGACGATTCTATACATGCTCAGATTGTATTTACAAGTCATGATTTGTGGGAGCTTTCAAATAATTTGCTGAGAAGAGATGAAATTTGGTTTACAGAAAAGGATTCTAGTGGAAATTCTACGTTGTATTCGTTAGCCGATTTTAAGACTTCTAGTGGAAAGAAAATAAGAAATGATGAGAATTTAAAAGACATCAATACCCCCACAGACTTAAGTGTCCAGTTTGATTCCTAGGAATCCCTGAGTGGGGGTTCTTTTATGCAGTAAAATAATAAATAAAAAAACTTTATAACTGTTTTTATATTCATCTTTTTCTTATATAATATAATTATGTGAAAGTTTTTAGAGAAAGGAAAGTAAACGATGAGAAATTTTAAAAGAATAGTTGCATTAGCGAGCGTGTTCACTTTAGCTACTGCTACAAATATATTTGCAGCTACAGGAGCAAAGACAACTCCAGAGGTAAGTTTTGGTGAAGTTGCTTTAGGGATTGGTGTAGGTCTATTTGTCGCATACGGTATGAAAGCGTTTAGAAATAGAAACAAGCCTAAAGGACCAGCGATGTATGATAATGGAGCTAAGGTACCACCTATGCAGACTAAGAAAAAGAAGAAAAAGAAGAAGAAAAAATAAATGTTTTAGCAAGGGTGATTAGTTTGAATGGTAAGAATGACGATATAGATGTAAAGAAAAATATTGAGCAAGAGATTCAATTAGAGAAAATTGCTAAGATTGTAGAGGACAATATACATTTTGTGGATGAGGATATGCCAGTGTACGATGGGTATGATGTTCCAGAAATTGAGGAAGATGTACATATCAAAGAAGGTGTATATATTAATGAAGGAAATAGAAAAGATATAAGTCCTAAACAGAAGAAAGAAAGTAAGAATGAAAAGAAAGTAGAATCAGATGAGGAAGTTAGTTCTACTGAGCAGACTGTTATTAATAGGGTAGAAAAGGATCCATATTATCTCAAAGAGGTTATCGGTGGAGAGGTGTTAAAGAGAAGATACACGACTGTCGAGCTTATTATGGGAATTGCTGTGATTAGTATTATTTGCTCATCTGGAATTGGTGTTTTGGGTGAGTTGCCTGATTTTTTAGCATTTTCTAAGTGGAATGGGATAAGTTTTGGCGATTTAGGACTTCCATTGTTGTTGGCATCTGTTTGTTTTATGATTCCAACAGAGGTTGAGCTAGATGTTAAGAAAAAGAAGAGCTTTAAGGAGATTTGTATCAAGAAGGTCAAGGTAGGTATTATATTATTTGTAATCGGGATATTGATAAATTTAATTGGAGCTTGGAATTTTAATAGTTTTAGGATTATGGGAATTTTACAGATGATAGCTGTTGTGTATATGGTTGGATCTCTTTTATATGTTTTGTTTAGGAGATTTAATTTTAAGATTTTAGTTATCGCTGTATTTTTAACTGCGATAGGGTTGGCAGGTCTTACAGGTTATTATTTTGCAAGTGTTAATTTTGGAGATACTGCAAAGAATTGTCTTGCGTATTTTGTGGATTCTAAGGTTATGCCAGGTCATATTGGAGATTTTGAGAGATACGGAATTATGTCAACTGTTTCTGCTTTGTGTGGAGGTTGTCTGGCTATGGCAGCTGGAAGTTTTCTGTGCAATAGGAGAGTAGAGAATAGAGATAAGAGCAATAAGATTCTGATTATGGGGATGTTTTTTGTGATTATCGCTCTTTTAATGGAGAGAAATTGCCCATATAATGCGAGCGTGATGTCGCCTTCTTTTGTGATGGTTGTTTTAGGCGGATATTGTGTTGTTTTTGCAGCGTTGTTTGGAGTTTTTGATTTGAATAGGAGCAAGATTTCTCATATAGTTTCGCGTCCGTTTGTGGTTATGGGAGCTAGCCCAGTGTTTGTTGTTGGGATTAATGAGTTTTTAAAAAATACGCTGTTTAAAGTAAATGTGTGTTCTGTAGCAAGAGGATGTGGACTAAGGCTAGATGAGTGGCTTGTTGTAGATGTATTATCTGCGGTATTTGGAAGTGGAAGCAGAATGATAGGATTTTTGGTTATTTATATACTATTAATATTTGTGCTTATGCTTTATCTTTATTCAAAAAAAATATATATAAGATTTAAATAATAGTTTATTGTAACTGTAGTTTAAAAAGAAAGAACTAGTAATAATATTTTATGAGTAGGATATTATACTAGTTCTTTTATTGTTTTTTTCAAGTTTTTTTATTTTTTTTGAAAAAAGTTTTAAAAAAGTATTGCATAAGTTTTGAATCTGTAGTATTATATATCTTGTCGAAGGGAGAGAGCTTCCTAAGAGAAAAGAATATTGGGGATTCGCCAAGCGGTAAGGCACATGACTCTGACTCCTGTATGCATAGGTTCGAATCCTATATCCCCAGCCAGTTTAAGATACTCTATCCTAGGATAGAGTATTTTTTAGTTAGTAAATAAAACCATAATACCAGTATTAAAACACTTATCGAAAAGATGTCTCACAGATTGTGGGGCATCTTTTTTTGCGTTTGAGCAGGTATAACTATGTATTTGCTCTCTAGGAGATAGAGTTGCTAGAAAATAATGATTAAAATATTTAATGGTAAAATCATAAATGATAATTAAAAATGGTTTTAAGGTCTAAAGAAGTTCGTGTGAAGTTTTAAATGAAAATCAGATAAAAATAATTTATTATTATGGATATATAAATATAAATAATGATTACTTATCAGTATTACCATAGTTGATAGAGGTTTTTAGCTGAGTTTCAATTATGAATAGTATGTGAAGATATATGAGAATAAGTTATCAAGAAAACTATAGTATTTTAGAGATAAAAGTAAAAAATATATTATTTTAATAACTGTTAATAAAGATTCGTTTTAATAATAGAAGTAAACCCACTTGTTATTATTTCTCAGTTGATATAAACTTGAGGTGTGGAAGAAAACAGCACATATTTTTATGGTGCCGAGAATAGAAATAAGAAGAGATGTAACAAATTATAAAACGAAAATGGAGGTAATGATAATGAATAAGAAAAAATTATCAGTAGTAATGGCAGGAGCGATGCTAGCTACAACTGTTGCACCAATAATGGCTGCTACAACAGATACGGAAGTACAGGCAAGCAACCTAGGATTACTAATAGGAAAAGTTAGAGAAACTTTATTATCAGAAAAAAATATAAAATTCTCAAATGATAAAAGAAATGGAGCATATGCAGGTCAGTATGTTTACTATGTTAAAGTAGATGGAAAAGAAGTTCCAGCTATAACAACAGCTCTTAATAGCGGTGAAGGGCTTCAGTCTGCTCTACAGACTGCTATAGGTAGTTTAACTGCTGGTCAGACAGTTTCTGTATGGTCAAGAGGATTTGTACAGGAAGGTAATAATGTTTATGCAAATACGTTAAAAACAGAATATACAGAGTCAGATATGAGTAATGCTACTGCAGAAGCAATAACTACTGCACTAGCAAGTAACAGTAATATATTAGGAAATGCAGTAAGTAGAGCAGAAGCGCCAGAAGAGCATACTAGCACAGGTGTATCTGATCCAGCACCAACAATAAACCCTAATATAACAGTTGATCCTGGTAAATCAATAACTATAAACTTAAATGCAAATGCAGGAACTAAAGGACCTATAGTTATAAAACCAGGTGATAAATTATTAGACTTTACAAAATATATAAATACTAAAGGTCAGGTAACACCTATAGCAACAGGTGCACCAGCATCAGCAGCAGATTTCTGTGGATTCCCAGTTATGGCACAAGAAAGTTTAAATACTTATCAGGATATACCAGATCAGGTTGTTGATAGCTATAAAGTAGTAGGAAGTTCAGCAAATTCATTCAAAACATCTGATTTATTCAATGGTGTTATGTTAACTACAGAAGGACATGATTTATTAACTAAGTTAAAAGAATCAAATCCAACTGCAAATACTATACCAAATACTAATGTTAAGTTTGCTACATTATCAGGAGCAACTATAGGTGATGCAAATTATCCTCTTAGCAAATCAGCTGATGGAAACTATGGATTTACTATAGCTGTTACAGATAAAACTAATAGTAAAAAATTAACAAACTATACAATAAAAGGTGAAAACAAAAATGATGCTCAGACTTTATTAAGTTGGTTATACAATGAAAATGCAAGAGTAGATATACTTGCAGGTGAAAATAGATATGAAACAGCTGTAGAAGTAGCTAAAGAATATGCAGATCAGAATAAAGCTTTTAGTGGCGGAACTGGTAAAATAGTTATGGTTAACGGAAATTCATTAGTAGATGGATTATCTGCATCACCATTAGCAGCTCAGGCAAATGCACCAATGCTTTTAGTTGAAAAAGATAGAATACCAAAAGCTACTGCAGATTACATAAAAACTTTAGCTGGAAATGCGGAGGTAGGAAACTTAAGTGGTATAGAAATAGATATAGTTGGTGGTACTAGTGTTGTATCAAGAAATGTAGAAAAAGAACTTAAATCATATGGATTTACAGTTAAGAGATACGGCGGTAAAGATAGAGAAGATACTTCTATGAAAGTTGCCAATGTTATAAATGGTGCTACAAATGCATATGTTGTAGGAGCAAATGGTGAAGCAGATGCTATGTCTATAGCTTCAGTTGCATCAAATAAAAACCTTAATGCTGGTAATCAGGCTCCAATAATAGTATCTAAAAATAGTGGTTTATCAGATGATACTTTAGAATACTTAAGCAATAAAGCAGTTACTGTTGTAGGTGGAGAATCTGTTGTTTCTAAAGCTGATTTTGATAGTATAAAAGAAGCTGTTAATAAAACTAACCCAGTTACAAGAATAGCTGGTGAAAATAGACAGGAAACTAATGCAAAAGTTATAAGCACATTCTACGCTAAAAATGGATTTGGTGACAATACTGATGTTTTAGTAGCAAAAGACGGACAGAGAAATAAAATGGAATTAGTTGATGCATTAACAGTATCTAACTTAGCAGCTCTTAATAATGCTCCAATAGTACTTGCTACAAATAAATTAGATAAAGCTCAGCTAAATGCTTTAGAATTATACGGTAAAAATGCAAATGCTCTTTACCAGGTAGGTCATGGTGTTAGTCTTGATGTTGTTAAGACATTAGCTAACTTACTTGGACTTGAAAAATAATTATTGAAGCAAAATAGTATATTAAATTGATTTCAAAATTATAAAGTATTTAAGAATTAAGATTATAAGGATAAGTTAATTATAGTCAAAACATAAACACTTCACAATAAACAAAGTATAACTAATTACTTCACAATAGATAAAGTAAACGATGTAAAAAATTATAACTAATTAGAACGATCAAGTTAGAATTATTAGGTAAAAATAAATTAAATAAACATAAAATATATTCATACTCAATCACAGTTAGTTTTTGAGTTGGTTTTAGAATAAATTTAGAAAGTTAGTATTGAGTTAAAGATGTTATTCACTGCCACACAGTGGGGACTGTGTGGCAGATAAATATACTGGGTTTGGATTTAAAAATAGATTTGGAAATGTAATGTCGGGGATGCGCTCCCGGCATTACTACTGATAATTTTTCTTATTTATTTTTTTCTCCGTTTTTCCTCAGTTTCGTTAAAAGCTACCGTTTTCCTTTTTGGGTAGCAAATCGTTTTTCTTTTTTTCTCTAAACACATCTTTTTTCTTATTTGACAATCTTGATAGATTGTTGGATAACTTTCACAAACATTCTTTTGTTTGGCAGGTGATTCATCATTCCACAGTGGATCACCTGTCTTTTTTTAGGATGGGTTAGGTTGAATTGGAAAATTATTATTTTTTTGTTTGAATTTTGTGTTTTTGGGTATTATATTAATATAATATATATGTATTATACAATAGAACTTTTTTGATATGAAATTATTTTGAAAAATGTATAATTTTGTTGCAAATAGAACATTTTGTTGTATAATATATGTATAAGGAATTATTTATAGGATTATTCATATTTTCCTGTCTGTTCCCTCAAACAGATTGTGAAGATGAATATACATTATTTTTAGATATCTCTTGTAGATAGTGGGTAAATAGGCTGTTACAATTTTATTTGTAGCAGCCTATTTTGCGTTGAACATATCATTCGCCTCCAAGCTTCAGCGACTCGCACTTTTATGTAACACATTTATGAGTTGCAAGTCGCTTGCAGATTGTCGTGCGAATTGATATTGTTCAAAACAAAAATTTCGGCTGCTGCATATAAAATCATAACAGATCTGAGGAGCAAGTTAGTAAATAGTTTTGTTGAGAGTAAATATGTAAATCTCGGAGCGGAAGTGTTTATTTTTTTGTACTTTTTTGTTTTTAAAAGTAGAGAAAATGTTGAGTTATAAAGTATAATATAGATATTATTGAGTAAATTTTTATATAGAGTTTTGATTGAAGTTGATAGATATTAATGGAGGAAGTTTTTATGATAAAGAGTTTTTTTAGAAAGTTTAGGTCTGCAAGGATAGCAAGTAAGGTTGCTGGAGTTATTTTGGCGGTAGTTGTTGTGTTTGCTGGTTATTTAGGTGTTATGCAGGCTAAAGAGAGCAAGAGGATAGCTGAGTATAAGGATACAGAGATTAATCAGGTTATTTATGTTAATAATAAGAAGTTTAAGCCAACAAAGCCGTATAAGATTAGAAATAATATAGTTTTTTTACCACTAGATGATATTATGAAGGCGTTAGACGCTAAGTACAGTTATGAGGAGAAAAATTTTGGAAAGATAGAGCTTAAGTATCAAGATACTGTTTATGATTTAAAGAAAGGATCTAATGTTGTTTATAATAGAAACGCAAAGGAAGAGGTAAAGATGGATGGTAGGATAGAACTTATGGAAGGTAAGCTTTATGCTCCACTTGAGTTTCTTCAAGATTGTATGTATGTAAATATTCTTGAGCTTTCTGGTAATAGGGTGTTTATAGATAGTTTTAAGGAGAGATTTACATACGATTGGATGAAGGATAATAAGTATATTGCACACGCTATGGGTGGAATCAATAAGAGAGTTTATACAAATAGTTTAGAAGCGTTTGAGTTTAATTATAAGTTAGGGTATAGAATTTTTGAGTTTGATTTGGCTTTGACTAGTGATAATCAACCTGTGCTTCTTCATTCTTGGGGGGAGCAAGGGCTTAAGGATTTAGGTTTATCTCCAACTTGGGCTGTAAATAAGCCTACTCTTAAAGAGTTTTTAGCTACTAAGATAAATGGTATGTATACGGCACTATCTTTTAGAGATGTTTGTAAGCTTGCCGAAAAATATAAGGATGTTCAGTTTGTTGTAGATGTTAAAGGGCAGCCTCGTGAGTGTAAGAATGTTTATGAAAGGTGTGTAAAGATTGCTAAAGAGGAAAATGTAAAGGTACTTGATAGGATGATTCCTCAGATTTACGATGAACAGATGTTAAATGATGTAATGGATACATATGAATTTAAATCTATGATTTATACTCTTTATAAGCAAGAGAGTTTGAGGGCTAAAGAGGTTATAGATTTTTCTTATGAAAATGGTATAAAGGTGGTAGTTATAGATAAACTAAAGTTAGATTCTAAGTTTATTAGAGAACTTAAACAGAGAGGTATTTATGTTTATGTAAATACATATAATAATACGGATAAAGTTAAGGAGCTAGAGGAGCTAGGTGCTAAGGGAATTTATTCTGATTTTATAAATCCTAAGACTGGCGAGAATAGATACGAGGTTAAAGAAAATAATAAAGAGGAAATAAATAATTAGTAAAATAGATAGTAAAAACGACGGCACTTATGTTAATTGAAAAAAAATGTCACTAAAATGTTTTAATTTGGCAAAAAGCTTGGGATAAAAGGTTACAAATTGTAACTTTTTGTGCTATAATGATTTACATAATGTTATGAGATTTACATAATATTTGTTAAAAAGGTTAAAATCGCCTTTTGAAAGTCGGTTTAGAGAATGATTTTGTAGTGAGGAAGCTACGGTTTAGGTTATATTAAATTTATGAAAATTAAGGAGGAGTTTATGAAGAGAAGATTTAAAGCGACAACAGCTGTTGTTATGGCAGCGACAATGATGGCACCAACTATGGCATTTGCACAGAGTAGTGCACAGGAAAAAGCAATAAGTGTTGATATAGAAAGTAAGAGTGTAGTTTTTGGGACAGAGTCTGGTATTTCAGTTAAGTTTAAGGAAAAATTAGATGCTGAAAAGATAGTTGCAGATTTTAAATGTTACGATATGACTATAAGTTCTGAATTAAAATACAATAAAGATAAAGATGTTTACGAAGGTACTGTTAAGTTTGATCAGGAACCAGAATACTTAAATGTTTGGGAATTAGATAAGATAGAAGTTAAGTCAGCAAATCCATATACTTTAAATAGAAGTGATTTAGAAAGTATGGGACTTGATTTAGATTCTTGTGATATTACTCAGGAAATATTAATAGATGATGAAGCGGTTCAAAAAGCAGTTGCTGAAGGTGAATCAGCTTCTAATATGGTTCAGAGAAGTTTAGCTAGAGCTGCAGCTCCAGTTGATAAGCTTGTAGGAGATAATAGATATAAGACAGCTATAAAAGTTTCTCAGGCAGGTTGGAGTAAAGCTGATACAGTTGTTGTAGTTAATAGATATGCTACTACAGAAGGAGTTATAGCTACACCTCTTGCAACTACTTACAAAGCACCAATCCTTTTAACTAATAATAATAGTACACCAGACTATGTTATAAATGAATTAAAGAGATTAAATGTTAAGAATATAATAGTTGTAGGTAATGAAAGCCAGGTTGGTTCTGGAGCAATAAATGCTTTAAAGAAGAGTGGAGCTTCAATTTCTCGTATAGGTGGAAATAATATTACAGAAATTTCTTTAAATATAGCTAAGGCTATAGATAAAAATCACGATGTAAATAAGGTATATGTTGCAAATGGAACAAATGGTCAGATAGACGCACTTACTATAGCAGCAAAAGCAGGTGAAGATAAACAGCCAATAATACTTACAGATAAAAATTCTATAAATTCTTCTGTATATAGTTGGTTAAAATCAGAAAGTTTATCTGATGCATATGTTATAGGTGGAGAAAATGTTGTTTCTAAGTATGTTTTAAATAAGATTGATGGTGTAGTAAGCGCAGATGTTTCAAAAAATAGAGTATATGGATCTGATAGACATGAAACAAATGCAGCTGTTATCCAGAAATTCTACCATGATAAGAATTTAAGCGCTTTATTTGTTGCTAAGTCTGATCAGCTTGTAGATGCGATGACTAGTGGACCTTTAGCAGCAACTAAAAAGTCTCCTATTCTTATAAATCCTACTAATTATGTTTCTGCTAGACACACAGAAGTTTTAAATACTTATAAAGCAGATAAAGTTTATCAGGTAGGTGGAGGTATAACTTCTAAGGTTATAACTTCAATATCAAACAGTGTTTCTAAACACAATTCAAATACTAATACTAATGCTTCTGGCAATAATACTGTTGTTCTTGATGCAGGACACGGGGGTTCAGATTCAGGAGCTGTTTCTGGTGGAAGAAAAGAAAAAGATTACGCTTTAAGAACTACTCTTGCAGCAAGTTCTGCTTTAAGAGCTAAAGGATATAATGTAGTTCTCACTAGAAGTGACGATACTTATTTATCATTAGGTACAAGAACTACTATTTCTAATGAAGTAGGACCAAAATTATTTACAAGTATTCACTATAATTCATATAATGGTAGTGCAAATGGTACAGAAGTGTATTATAATGTAAGGGACAAGAATGGTGGGTTAACAAAAACTGCCGCATCAAATGTGTTAAAGAGAATTGTAAATACATTTGGTTTTACAAATAGAGGAATAAAAGCAAAAGCTAATAGCAGTGGAACTGATTACTACTATGTTTTAAGACACAATAATTATCCATCTATGCTTATAGAATGTGCATTTATAGATAGTACAAAGGATATGAATAAGCTTAATTCAGATTCTAAGGTGAATACTCTAGGAAATCAGATAGCAGCTGGTATAGCTGAATCTATAAAATAATAGGAAGTAACGATTGAATACATCTAGGGAATTCCTTAGATGTATTTAATTGTTTATAGAACTGCTGTTAGTTTTGCTAAGTAGGATTAGGAGATAAAATTATGAATAAGAAGAAAATAACAGCGGTGTTACTTGCATTATTATTAGTTGTAGCTTATTTGTTCTCTGGAAAGGTGATAAATAAGCTATATCTAAGAGGGTATGAAAAGGAAAAGATACAGGGAGTTAATAGATATGAGACTATTATAAGCTGTGGTGAAGGCTACTGGGATAATCCTAAAGAAGCGATTTTAATTAATACTAATGATATAGGCTCTGCTATGAATGCTGTACCTTACGCCTATGCTAATAATATACCTCTACTACTTACAGAAAAGGGAGATTTACCAAGTGAGATTTATTCTTTTATAAGCGAGAATCATTTAAATAAGGTTTATATTTTAGGAGGAATAAATACGATATCTAAGCCTATAGAGAGAACAATAGAAAGAACTGGTACTGATGTAGAGAGAATAGTACGGAAAAATAGAGGTGATGTCAGTAAATTATTTGCTGAGTTGACAGTTAAAAAGACTAAAAGCAAGGAGATGTTTGTAGTCTTTGATGGAAAGAATGGTTATTCTATAGGAGTTTCTGTTTTGGGAAAGGCTGCTGAGAAAGGGATACCTATTTTAACTGTTAATGAGTCTAATCTTTATAAAGCGGCTGAGTTTGCCAGAGAGAATGGTATAGAGAAAACTTATGTTATAGGTAGGTTTAATGATCTTAGTGGTACAGTTGATAAAGTGCTTCCTAATGTGCAGAGAATTTCTGGTAAGGATAAGTATGAAGTTAATAGAAATGTAATTGAAGCGTTTTACGATATGGATAAGGTAGACAAGGTTTATGTCGCAAAAGGTGGAAATTTAATAAATGGTAAGGATTTAAATGTAGGTGAGTTTGTAAATAGTATTGCAGCTGTTCCAAGAATGGCAAAAAGTGGCGAGCCTATTTTAATAAATGATACAAATTATATTCAAGATGATGCAAGGGACTTCTTAAAGAAATATAATATTAAGAAGCTTTGCAGCGTTGGATTTGAGATTAAAAAGACTAGCGTGATAAATTTAGATAGCGATATTGCTAGAATTGTGACTTCATTTATTTTGATAGTTATGATTGCATTAATTACTTTTAGAGCTTTAAAAGAGTAGGATTTTCATAAGCTATTGATAATATATTCATTTTTGAGTATAATATAACAATAGGAATTAATGTAATGGAGGTAATTATGTCTGAATATAGAAGTGATGAAGATAAAAACTTACAGGATTTTATAGACTCTATAGATTATGGCATAGTTAAAGGTGGAGCTATTTTTGATTTTTATCAGCGAGTTTTAAATATAATATTATCATTGATTGGATTAGCGATAGGAATACCGCTAGTTATAATATTTGGAATACGGATAAAGATTGAGGATAACGGGCCTATAACTTATAAGCAGGAAAGACTAGGAAAAGGCGGAAAGAGGTTTTATATATATAAATTGAGATCAATGAGAACTGATGCTGAGAAGTTCGGTGCTCAGTGGGCAGAAAAAGACGATCCAAGAATTACGAAAGTTGGAAGATTTATAAGAAAAACCAGAATAGATGAGATTCCTCAGTTGTTCAATATTCTAAAGGGTGATATGAGTCTTATTGGTCCAAGACCAGAAAGACCACAGTTTACAGAACAGTTCAATAGAGAGATACCAGGTTTTATAAATAGACTTGCAGTTAAGCCAGGGCTTACTGGTTGGGCACAGGTAAACGGTGGTTATGATATGACTCCAGCTGAAAAACTTGTTGAGGATATATATTATATAAAAAATAGAAGTGTACTACTTGATTTTAAGATTATATTCAAAACAGTTGCTGTTGTTTTAACAGGAGATGGAGCTAGATAATTTGAATAGTATTTTTGAGGGCTCTAAAAGAGCCCTTTTATTTTGAAAAATATTTTATTTTGAGTGTTATTTAAGAGATATGAAGGAGAAATGAGATGGCAGGTACAGCTAAGGCAGCAGTTTGGATTATGATAGCCACTATGCTCTCTAAGGTTTTGGGATTTTTTAGAGAGGTAGTTTTGGCTAGTTTTTATGGTACAGGGGCATATGCAGACGTATTTTTATTAACGCTAAATATACCAGGGCTTATAATTGCTATTGTAGGTTCTGCTATTGCTACAATATATGTTCCAATATATTTTGAAACTAAGGAAAAAGAGGGCACTGAGGGTGCGTTAAAGTTTACTAATAATATGATAAATATTATTGCTTTATTGGCGATAGTTGTAGCTATTTTTGGACTTTTGTTTACTGATGAGTTTGTAAAGGTGTTTGCAGTAGGATTTACAGGTGAAAAGTTTAGAATAGCTGTATCATTTACTAAGATTATGATAATAGGTGTTATTTTCTTAGCGCTTAGTAAGATTTTAGGTACGTACTTGAATGTTAATGATAGTTTTACGGTTCCTAGTTTAATTGGGATTCCGTACAATATTTTTATAATTTCAGCTATAGCTATCAGTACTAAGACTAATGTAATTGTTATGGCTATAGGTGCGCTTCTTGGTATGGCAAGTCAGATGCTGTTCCAGCTACCTTTTGCAATTAAGAAAGGTTATAAGTATCAGCCTTATTTGAATGTTAAGGAAGAGAATATAAAGAGTATGATTATACTAATGCTTCCTATGATTATAGGTGTTGCTATAGGGCAGATTAATACTGCAGTTGATAAGGCACTTGCGACTACTCTTGGAGATGGTCCGCTTTCGGCTCTAAACTATGCAAATAAGCTTAACGATTTTGTTATGGCTTTATTTGTTACATCTATAGTAACTGTTATATATCCTAAGTTAGCTAGAATGATAAATGCTGACAAGAAGGAAGATTTTGTAAATACAATAGTGAAGTCTTCTAATTGTATTTTACTTTTAGTTTTACCTATAACTGTAGGAGCTATTGTGCTTGCTGAGCCTATTGTAAGGATTTTATTTCAAAGAGGGGCTTTTGATGCAGAGTCTACTAATATGACATACAACGCATTACGTCTGTACTCTTTAGGGCTTGCAGCTATGGGAGTTAGAGATGTTATTACTAGAGTATTCTATTCGTTATCAGATACTAAGACGCCTATGATAAATGCGAGTATTGCTCTTGTAATGAATATAGTAATGAATTTAATTTTAATTAAGCCTTTAGGTTATAAGGGGCTTGCTATTTCTACAAGTATAGCATCTATTGTTACTGTGATGCTTTTATTTAGATCTTTAAAGAAGAGAACAGGATACTTCGGTGGAGATAAGATTTTAAAAACTGGTCTTAAGAGTTTGGTTTCTTCTGTTACAATGGGAGTATGTACTGTTTTTGTATATAAAGGAATGTATGGTATACTTGGTGCAGGAATGATAAATGAACTTTTATCATTAGTTTGTTCAGTTGTTGTAAGTGTTGTAGTATACTTTATATTAATAATGATATTAAAAGTAGATGAGATGAGCTTAGTTTTTGATATATTTGGAAAAGCTAAGTCTAAATTTCTTAAGAGATAAAGGAGAATAAATATGAGCTATAAAGATATATATAACGAGTGGATGGAGTCTTCTTATTTTGATGAAGATATAAAGGACGAGCTTAGAGGGATAGCAGACGATGAAAATGAGATAAAGGAAAGATTTTATAAGAGTTTAGAGTTTGGTACTGCAGGTATGAGAGGTATTATCGGAGCAGGTACAAATAGAATGAATGTCTATACTGTTAGAAAAGCTACTCGGGGAGTTTGTAAATATATAGAAAGAAAGTTTGGCGAAGAAGGTAAAAGTCGTGGGGTTGTTATAGCTCATGATAGTAGAAGAATGTCTAGAGAGTTTTGTGAGGAGGCTTCAGCTACATTAGCAGCTTATGGTGTTAAAGCTTTTGTGTTTGATAGTCTTAGAGCTACACCTATGCTTTCTTTTGCAATTAGACATTTAAATTGTCAGATGGGGATAGTTATTACAGCTAGCCACAATCCAAAAGAATACAATGGATACAAGGTATATGGAAGCTATGGTGGACAGATATGTGTCGATGAAGCTAATGAGATTATAGATGAGGTAAATTCTATTGATTCTTTAGGTGATATAAAGGCAGGAAGTTTTGATTCTTATTTAGAGTCTGGAATGATAACTGTTTTAGATGATGATGTCGACAATGCGTTTAATGAAGCTGTTTTAAGCCAGATTAGAGATAAGAAGATGGTTTCTGAAAACGGAGATAAGTTAAGAATAATTTATACTCCAATACATGGTACAGGTAATGTTCCAGTTAGAAGAGCGCTTAAGGATGCTGGATTTACAGATGTTGCTGTTGTTAAGGAACAGGAGTTACCTGATACAGAGTTTAGTACAGTTGAGTATCCAAACCCTGAGGAAAAGGCTGTGTTTAATATAGCTATAGATATGGCTAAGGAAAGCAATGCGGATTTAATTATAGGTACAGATCCAGACTGTGATAGAGTTGGGATAGTTGTTAGAGATAATAATGGAGAGTACGTTGTTTTAAATGGAAATCAGACTGGAGCGATAATCGTAAATTATCTATTCTCTAAGATGGCTGAAGCTGGTACTATTCCAGAAAAATCAGTAATTATAAAAACTATAGTTACTTCAGAGCTTGGTGCTGCTATTGCTGAGCATTATGGAGCAGAAGTTGTAAATACTCTTACTGGATTTAAGTTTATAGGTGAGAAAATACACGAGTACGAAGATTTTGGAAGTGTAGTTAAGAATTTCGTTATAGGATACGAAGAAAGCTATGGATATCTTGTAGGTACTCACGCTAGAGATAAAGACGCTGTTGTTGCATCTTTAATACTATCTGAAGCAGCACTTTGCTATAAGCTAAAAGGTATGAGTCTTTACGATGCGCTTATGGAGATTTATGATAAGTTTGGTTATTATAAGGAAGCGCTTAAGTCTATTACTTTAAAGGGTATAGATGGAGTTGAGAAGATAGCTGAGATTATGAAGTCATTTAGAAATGACGATATAGATTCTATAGCTGGAGTGAAGGTTGATAGAAAGTTAGATTACAAAGAAGGAATAGATGGGCTTCCTAAAGCTGATGTTCTTAAATTTGTTTTAGAAGATAAGTCTTGGATAGCTATAAGACCATCTGGAACTGAACCAAAGATTAAGTTCTACTTTGGTGTTTGTGGAGATAATGAAGTAGAGTCTGATAAAAAAATCGAAAAATTTATGGAGTATATAGAAGCTCGTTTATAGAGTAGGGGGGATTTATTTGATAGATAAGAAAATTCATTATGTCTGGCTTGGCGGTCCAAAAGGAAATGTAGAGAATATTTGTATTAATATTTGGAAAGATAAGCTTCCTGATTATGAGATTATAGAGTGGAATGAGAAAAATTTTGATATAGAAAAAGAAATTAAAGGAAAAAAATTCCTTGAAGAATGCTATAAACAGAAACTTTGGGCATTTATAGCAGATTATATGAGATTAAAGGTTCTATATGAGCAGGGTGGGCTTTATATGGATACAGATATTCAGGTGCTGAAAGATTTAACACCTCTTTTGGAAGAAAATAGACTGTTCTTTGGATATGAGAGCGAAAAATATGCAAATGGAGCGATAATAGGAGCTGAGCCACATCATCCATTTATCAAGGATATGCTTGATTTTTACAATGAGGATGTTATGAAGTCTGATTTATATACAATTCCAAAGATAATGACTTATATACTTAATGAAAAGTATGAAAAGTTTGATAGAAATAATTTTTCTGAAGGAATAAAAGTTTACAATGAAGAGTATTTTTACCCATTTAATTATAATGAAGATTATACAGACGATTGTATTACAGAAAATACTTATGTTATACACTGGTGGGGAAAAAGCTGGGCAAAAAAAAGAAATTATTTCCTAGAAACAAAGCATATGTCTGGATTTAAAAAGATTTATAAATGTATGAGAATTTTTGCAAGTAATACTCTACTAACTCTAAAGAGGAGAAGATAGTATGGAGAGATTAAATATGCGAGAAAACAGTAATTTAAGTAGGGCTTTCTTTAGTATTACAATGGTTGTAATTTTACTTAGAAGATATATGATTTTTAATTTAGAGCCCACAGCTTTTATAGAGAAAAGTTCATCACTATTATTTTATGCTTCTATGGGGCTTTTGATGATTCAGTTTTTATTGATAAGAAAGCATAATATTACAGAACTAGCAATCTTTTTAACTGCATGTGTATTGTATGTTTTTACTAGAGAAGGCGCTATTCTAGTTCTGATATTATTGGCAATAAGTGTAAGAGATATAGATGATGAGTATGTTGTAAAGAATTATCTTATTATAAATGCATTGTTTATAATAGCATTTGTTCTTATTGGAAATTTTTTACCAGATTTGATAAAGATTTCAGATACACATTATAGATTAAAAGATGGTGTATATGTTGTTAGAAACTGCTTTGGACTACATAACCCAAATCTTGTGTTCTTCTATTCTATAGGTGTTTACGCAGCATATATTTTCTTGAGGTTTGATAAGTATAATATGGTGGATAGAGCAATATTACTTGTGATGACTATATTTATTTATAAAGTTACTATGAGTAGAACTGGGCTATTGACTATGATAGCAGCTTTATTCCTTGTTGAGATATTGAAGTATATAGATTTAAAGAGATATACTAAGATAAGTTTTTTAGTAAAGATATCACCTATACTACTTTTAGTAGGATCGGTAGCTATAGGTGTTTTATTCTCAAAGAGTGAGCTTTTAAATTCAGTTTTAGCTTCTAGACCTAGATACTGGAATATATACTTAACACAAGAAGGTAATTTCTTATCTTTATTTGGAAATGTATATTCTGCAGAGATAAAACAGGCAAATCCTTTGGATAATTCATATGTGTATTTAACAGTTATGTTAGGTTTAGTATCTGTGGTATTCTTTATGTTTTTATTGTACAAGGGATTAGATATTTTTATAAAGAAAAATGAAAACAAGTATATTGCTGTTATAGTAATGTTTTTAGTTTATTCATTTGCTGAAAATATATTATTTGAGGCAGGATTTAATTTCGGTATAGTATTTTTAATTAAATATATTATATTGGATGATACGTTAAAAAATAAGGTTAAGTTTAGGAGAAGAAAAGATGCTAGTGTCGCTAATAATGCCTACGTTAAATAGGTTTGATGATATATACAGATTTATGGATAGTTTGCTTGAGCAGACATATAAGAATTTTGAGCTTATTGTTGTAGATCAGAATGATAACGATAAAGTTAAAGAAATTGTCGATAAATATGTAGATTGTTTAGATATAAAATATATAAAGAGCAATAAAAAAGGACTTAGCTACAATAGAAATTTAGGAATTGATGTCGCAAAGGGAGAGGTTTTAGCCTTTCCTGATGACGACTGCGCATACAAGCCTGATACTATAGAGAAGGCTATTAATTTTTTTGAAAAAAATCAGGACTATAAAATCTATAGTTGTAAAACACTAGATTTTGATGAAAAAGAAGGCTTTATAAAGATGAATGACGGTATTTGTGAGATAGAGAGCACAAATATTTCGTTTACAGTTTGCTCCATAACGTTTTTTGTTAATTTTGGAAGTAGTGATAGTTATACTAGATTCGATGAAAGACTTGGAGTTGGAGCTGAGTTTGGAGCAGGAGAAGAAACTGATTATGTTTTAGATCTTCTTAGTAGAGGGTTTAAAGGAAGATATTTTGGTGACGATATTATACATCATCCAGTTAAGAAACATTCTAAATCTAGTGCAAAGTATGAAAGAGATTTTAATTACGGTAGAGGATTTGGAGCTCTTTGTAAGAAAGAGATAGTTTATAGAAAAAATTATAAATTTATAAAGATTATGGCATATAAGCTTATAAGAAATATAGGTGGAATAATTTTAAACAAGGATAGAGATTACCATGAAGCTACTATAAAAGGTAGAATAGAGGGATTTAGACAATATAAAATGTAATGTTAGATGAGGTAAGTTATGGAAAAGATAAAGAAATTATTTAATATGATTTTAGCTTTACTTCAGTACCCATTCAAAAAAAGTATTTTTAAGGATAAGAATATATGGCTAATAGGTGGTCATTCTGGAGATATATACGACGATAACTCGAAGTTTTTATATGAGTATATATTAAAAAATCACAAGGAAATAGATATATATTGGGTTATTGATAAAAATAGTAAGATAAAAGATAAAATTCCTGGCAATAAGTTAATAAAGGGAAGTGTGGAAAATTATCTGTACTATTATAATGCGGAGGTAGTTATATTTTCACATGCTCCTTCTGCAGATATAGCACCGTACAATTTTGCAGTACCTCTTCTTAATAGATTCCATAAGAAGACATTTAAGGTATTTTTAAATCATGGAGCTATAAGCTTTAAGAAAAGAAAACCTATGAATGCAAGATTTAAGAATTTAATAGATGAGCTTATGCGCAGTTATAATATGGCAACAGCTATATCTGATTTTGAAAGAAATATAATGGTAAATGAGTGGGGAATGGACGAGGATGCAGTTTGTGTTACAGGCTGTGCAAGACAGGACAATCTTCCATTAAATAAAAAGCCTGCTTCAAGAGATATATTATATATGCCTACTTGGAGAGATTGGATTAAGTTTGGCGATAAAAAATTTACTGATACTGAGTATTTTAGCAATATTATGCTATTCTTAAATGACGATAAGCTTAATGAAGCATTAGAGGCTAATGATGTAAATATAAAATTCTATATGCACCATTTAATGCACGAGTTTATCGATGATATAAAAGAAAATATAACTGGAAAAAGAATTATATTTTTAGATAAAGATGTTACATTAGCCGATGAGATAACTGCATCAGCAGCTAATATAACAGACTACTCTGGTGTAGCAATGGACTTTATGTATATGGATAGACCTATACTTTTCTATCAGTTTGATGTTGAAAAATATAAAGAAGAGGTTGATTCTTATATAGATTTAGATAATGAAATGTTTGGGGATGTGGCTTACAATAAAGATCAAGCTGTTGAGAAATTGGTTAAAATAATAGAAAGTGGTTTTGAGGTTACAGAGAGTCAAAGGATTGCAAGAAATAAATTTTTCAGATACAATGATAATGGCAATTGCGAAAGAATTTACAATTGCATAGTAGAAAAATTAAATAAATAACAAATGATGAGGAAAATTAAGATGGATAAAAATTTAGTGTCTATAATTACGCCCATGTATAATGCTGAAAAATATATTGTAGGGACAATAGAATCAGTTCTTGAGCAGAGTTATAAAAACTGGGAAATGATAATTGTCGATGACTGTTCAACAGATGGTTGTTCTGAAATAGCAAAATTATACTCAGAAAATGACGATAGAATAAAATATATAAGAACTGAAAAAAATTCTGGTGTTTCTAATGCTAGGAATATTGCCTTAAAAATGGCTAACGGGGCTTTTATTGCCTTTTTAGATAGTGACGATATATGGGACCGTGAAAAATTAGAGAAGCAGATTAGGTTTATGCAAGAAAACGACTATGTTATAACATTTACTGCATATGAACTAATGGATGAAAATAGCGATAGGATGCACAAGGAAATAAGAGTACCACATAGTGTTGATTATAAAACATTGCTTAAAGGAAATGTTTTAGGATGTCTTACTGTTATTATAAACAGAGAAAAGCTTGGATTTGATATAAGAATGAGTGGGGAAAGACATGAGGACTATGTTCTTTGGCTTTCTATATTAAAAAGAGGTATTACCGCTTATGGTATCGACGAGGTTCTTGCTATGTATAGAAAATCAAGTACTTCTCTTAGCGGGAATAAGTTTAAGGCTGCTAAGTGGACTTGGAATATATATAGAAATATTGAAAAGATACCATTCCCAAAGGCTATTTATTATTTTATAAATTATGCTATAAATGGGATAAAAAAGAGTTAGGAGGGAAAGATTATGTATAGATATAAATTTACAATATTTACTCCTACTTATAATAGAGAATATACGCTATCAAAGCTTTATGAAGATTTAAAAAAACAGACATACAATGACTTTGAGTGGTTGATAGTTGACGATGGAAGTACAGATAATACAGAGGAATTAGTAAAGAAATTTATAGAAGAGGATGTCTTAGATATAAGATATATAAAGAAAGTAAACGGTGGAAAACACACTGCTATAAATACAGGTGTTAAAAATGCCAATGGAGAATTTTTCTTTATTGTAGATAGCGATGATGGACTTATGCCTAATTCAATGGATTTAGTTATCCAAGAGTGGAATAAGGTAGAAAATAAAGATGAGTTTTGTGGAGTTGTAGGGCTTTGTTCAAAAATGGAGGATGGAAAGACACTTGGAACAGAAATTCCTGATGAACATTTAATATGCCATTTTGCAGAGCTGTATTATAAATTTGGAGTAAAAGGTGATAAAACAATAGTATTTTTAACTGATATTCTAAAACATTATCCTTTCCCAGAGAGAGAAGGGATAAAATTCTTGCCAGAGAGCGTTGTTTGGTATGAAATATCTAAATATTATAAGGTTATATGTATAAATGAGCCAATGATAATAAGAGAATACTTAGAAGATGGGCTTACAAGAAATATTCTTAAAAAGAGTGCATTAAAAGGAAGAGCATTAGAGTATTTATATCTTACAAATCAGAATACTTATCCATTTAAGGACTTCCCTTATATGTGGATAAAGAACTATATAAATTTGGCAAGATATTCATTATTATCAGATAGTAAGTATTTTAAAGAAATAAATAAGATAAGTGATAAATTTATGTATATATTATGTTTTCCACTAGGTTATTACAAATATTTAAGACAAAAGAAATTTGTTAAGGAATAAGTTTTAGTTTGAAAAAATAATATTGCTAATATATAAGGAGAGTATAACGTATGAATGAACCATTGGTATCAATAATAACTCCTGTATATAATGCAGAGCGGTTTTTAGAGGATACAATAAAATCGATACAGAAGCAGTCATATAAGAATTGGGAACTTATTTTAGTGGACGACTGCTCAAAAGATAGTTCATCAGAAATAATAGAAAAATTCCAAAATAGTGATGATAGAATAAGATATATCAAATTAGAAAAGAATTCCGGAGCAGCTATTAGTAGAAACACTGGTATAAAAAACGCAAAAGGCAGATTTATAGCGTTTGTAGATAGCGATGATCTCTGGGAGGAAACTAAGTTAGAAAAACAGATTGAACATATGCTAAAGGAAAATATAGGTTTTTCCTTTACTTCATATAGATATATGAGAGAAAATGGAGAAAAAACTAATAAAATAGCAAGAGCTCCAAGAAAGATTGATTATGAAGGTCTTTTAAAGAACACTATAATAGGATGTTCAACCGTAGTATTAGATAGAAAAATTATCGGTGATTTTGAGATGCCTCTAGTTAAGAGAGGACAGGATACTGCTACATGGTTGAAAATACTTAGAACAGAAAAGTATGCATACGGGATAGAGGAGCCACTAGTTAATTATAGAATAGTAGGTAATTCTCTATCTAGTAATAAGATAAAAGCCTTAAAGAGAACATGGAATACGTATAGAAACGTGGAGGGCTTAGGTCTATTTAAAAGCATGTATGTATTCTGTTTTTATGTAGTTAATGCTATAAGAAAGAGATTATAGCGTTGTATTGATTGGGAGGCGAAATGATGAAAATAGCAGTAGCAGGAACAGGATATGTTGGTCTTGTGACAGGTGCTTGTTTAGCTGAAAAAGGACATAATGTAGTCTGTGTCGATATAGATGAAAAAAAGGTAGAAAAAATGAAGGCTGGTTTTTCACCTATATACGAAGAAGGACTAGAAGAAATAATGCAGAAAAATTATAAAGAAGGAAGAATTGATTATACAACAGATTATGAATCTGCTTATAAAAATTCTGATGTAATCTTTATAGCTGTAGGTACACCTGAGAGAAGCGATGGATCAGCTAATCTTGATTATATAAAAAAGGTTGCTATACAGATTTCTAAAAGCATAGAAAAAGACACATTAATAGTAATAAAATCTACAGTTCCAATAGGAACTAATGGAAAAATAGAAGAGTATATAAGAAGAAACTTAAATAAAAATATTCATATTGAGCTAGCTTCTAACCCAGAGTTTTTAGCACAGGGTACAGCAGTTCACGACACATTAAATGCGTCTAGGATAGTAATAGGTGTTGAAAGTGAATGGGCTGAGGGAATAATGAAAGAAATTTATTCTCCTTTTGAAATCCCTATGATTATAACTGACAGAAACAGTGCTGAGATGATAAAATATGCATCAAACGACTTCTTAGCTTTAAAAATATCTTATATGAATGATATAGCTAATTTATGTGAGATAGTAGGGGCCAATGTTGAGGATGTTGCAAAAGGAATGAGCTACGATGATAGAATAGGAAGCAAGTTCTTGAGAGCTGGAATAGGATATGGTGGTTCTTGTTTCCCTAAAGATACAAAGGCTCTTCACTGGTTATCAGCTCAGAATGGATATGAGTTAAAGACTGTTAGAGCAGCTATAGAGGTAAATGAGCAGCAGAAGTTAAAATTAGTTAGAGCTGCAGCAGAAAAGATAGAATCATTTGAAGGTATGAAGGTAGCTATACTAGGTCTTACATTTAAACCAGGTACTGATGATTTAAGAGAATCACCAGCTATACCAAATATAGAATACCTTCTTGATAGAGGTGCTGATATATATGCATTTGATCCAGTTGGTGTTGAAAATGCAAAGACATTGTTTGGAGATAAGATAGTCTATACAAAAACAGCTAAGGAAGCGTTAAAAGATGCTAAACTTTGTTTTATAATGACTGAATGGAAAGAGGTTAAAGATCTTACTCCTAATGATTTTAATGAAAATATGGCAGAAAGTATAGTTTATGATGGAAGAAATTGCTACTGTCCTGAAGATATGAAAAATGCCGGAATAGAGTACTATTCAATAGGTAGATAAATTTTAGGAGAAGGAAATGAAAATTTTACATATAAATTCATACTATATAAGTTCGACAATATATAAGCATTTGATATCTCATATGGATAGACCAGGGATATTAAATGATATATATATTCCCGTAGATAGAGATGAAAACATAGGAAAGTATAAAGGAATTGAGTCAGAGAGGATAAATTATATCTATTCTAAATGTTTTGGAAAGTTAGATAGAATAATATTCCATCTAAAAAATTATAGAATAGAAAAAGATATGTATAAAAAAGTGGATTTTGATGGTGTTGATGTTGTACATGCACATTCGCTTTTTGTAAATGGTTACTTAGCACTTAAACTAAAAAGAAAGCTTGGATATGATTACATGGTAGCTATAAGGGCTACTGATGTTAAAGTGTTTTTCAAAAAGATGATAATGCTTAGAAAGCTAGGTGTTGAAATAATGAAGAATGCTAAGTATTTAGTATTTATATCACCTTACTATAAGGATGATGTAATAGATACTTATGTACCAGAAAATCTTAAAGAAGAAATGAAGAAAAAATCTATTGTAATACCAAATGGTGTAGATAAATTCTGGCTTGATAATATGGATATGAGAGAGAGAGTATTCAAGGATAAAGAGATAAGACTTGTTTATGCCGGAAGACTTGAAGGGGTTAAAAACTTAGATACTACAATAGCAGTATTAAAAGAGCTTATAAAAAGAGGATATAATGCTACATTGGATATAATAGGAAAAGGACCGGAAGAAGGCAAGATAAAGAAACTTGCTGAAGGTGAATTAGAAGGAGCTTTAAACTTTTATGGATTTATGCCTAAAGAGGAGCTTATAAAATTTTATAGAAGAAATGATATATTTATAATGCCTTCTAAAAGAGAAACTTTTGGTCTAGTATATATAGAAGCTTTATCTCAAGGTCTTCCTATAATATACACTAAAAATGAGGGTGTATATGGCTACTTTAAAGAAGGAGAGGCAGGATATGCGGTTGACTGCAACAATGTATCTGAAATAGCTGATAGAGTAGAGGATATATACAACAGAAATGTATGGAATATGGAATATCTTGAAGAAAAAATAAAAAATGACTTCAATTGGGACAATGTTGTTGAAGAATATATAAAGTATTATGATACTTTTTAAATGATGATTAGTAGTTCTTGGTATTAATACAATTATTAATGCCGAGAACTTTTTTTATTCTTAAGGAAATTATAATAATTTAAAACTGTGGAAAACTTGTG
>NZ_QUGE01000013.1:0-59637 GCF_003478825.1 Peptoclostridium sp. AF21-18 | reverse complement strand
ATAAATTTAACTTTTATTTATTTTGACAGTCCACTCTACGGGTAGCAGTTCATCGTAACATCTAAATGTGTTACACATATGGACGAGTCGTCGAAGCCTGGAAAAAAACTGAATTGTAATCCCTCTATAACGAAAAAAAGAGCTAATGCATAATGCACTAGCCCTCTATATCACTTTTTCTATTTGCAAAGTTTTTTGAACTCATCAGCAACGAACTGAACTTTTGTTCCTATTATAACCTGTACAGAAGTTTTTCCTGGTCTTATAACACCAGCTGCTCCTGAAGATTTTATTTTAGCTTCGTCTACTTTTGTATTATCTTTAACTTCTAATCTTAATCTTGTTATACAGTTGTCTATAGATGTTACGTTTTCAGCTCCACCTAAACCTTCTAATATAACCTGAGCCATAGCTGTGAAGTCGTTGTTATCTAAAACTATAGCTTTTTCAGCTTCTACAGTATCTTCTTCTCTACCTGGAGTAGCTAAGTTGAATTTAACTATAACGAATCTGAATACTACGTAGTATACAGCACCAACTACTAAACCTATTCCTAATAACCATAATGGATTTAATGCCATTGGAGCTTTGAAACTTAAGAACCAGTCAACGAACCCTGCTGAGAAGTTGAATCCAGCTCTTACTGGTAACATTGCACAAACTGTCATTGATATACCAGTTAATAAAGCGTGAACTACGTATAATGCTGGAGCTAAGAACATGAATGAGAATTCAAGAGGTTCTGTAACACCTGTGAAGAATGAACCAACTGCTGCAGCTAATAATAATCCGTAAACAGCTTTTTTCTTGCTATCTTTTGCAGTGTGGTACATAGCTAAAGCACCTGCTGGTAAACCAAACATCATAACTGGGAAGAATCCTGTCATGTACATACCTGTTACACCTAACTGACCTGTTCCACCCCAGAAGTTACCGATATCATTTATACCTGCAACGTCGAACCAGAATACTGAGTTAAGAGCGTGGTGTAATCCAGTTGGTATAAGAAGTCTGTTGAAGAATCCGTATACACCTGCACCTACTCCACCTAAAGATATTATTCCTTCACCAAATGCAACTAGTGCATTGTAAACTGCTGGCCATACGAAGAATAATATAGCAGCTGCTAACATTGAGCAACCTGAAGTAACTATCGCAACACTTCTCTTACCACTGAAGAAAGATAAAGCGTCTGGTAATTTAGTACCTTTGAATTTATTATAGCAAGTTCCACCTATAAGACCAGCTAAGATACCTATGAACTGAGTCTGAGTCTTAGTGAAAGCTGCTGCAACCTGATCTTCAGGTATACCTTTGAACATAGCAACAACTGCTGGAGAAAGTAATGTAGTTATCATTAACCATGATACTAGACCTGCAAGACCTGCAGTACCATCGTTATCATCTGACATACCAACGGCTACCCCTATAGCGAATAAGATACCCATGTTATCTATAAGAGCTCCACCTGATTTTAATAAGAATGCTGCTATTACGTTATTAGCACCCCAACCACTTGGGTCTATCCAATAACCTATACCCATGCATATACTTGCAACAGGAAGTGCAGCAACTGGTAGCATTAAAGCTTTACCTAGTTTCTGTAAATATTTCATCATAAGAAATATTCTCCTTTCATGTATAATTTTTTATTATTTCAGCTCTATTTTTGAGCAAAATAGACATTTTTAATGCTCTAAACCTCTTTGATTTAAAGACTTTTAATTTTTATAATTGCTTTTAACTATTTTTTAGTTATTTTTATTATTTCGTCGCCTATGCTAACTGGACCGTACTCTGTTGGTTCAACTGATTCAAAAGAATCTGGGTTACAAACAAGTACTGGGCTTGTTACATCATATCCAGCTTCTTTTATTTTTTCCATGTCGAATTCTACTAAAAGATCTCCAACATTTACTTTCTGTCCAACTTCTACATGGCTTGTGAAGTGCTGTCCCTGTAGGTTTACAGTATCTAATCCTATGTGTATTAGTATTTCAGCGCCATCTTCACTTAATATAGAAACAGCATGTTTTGTAGGGAACATTATTGTTATTTCACCAGCTACTGGAGCTACTACTCTACCTTCAGCTGGTTTTATTCCTACACCTTTTCCTAACATTCCACTTGCGAAAGTAGGATCGTTTACTTCTTCTATTGCTATTGTTTCACCGTTTATTGGAGAAACTAATTTACAAGAGTTGTCTTTTTTTCCAAATAATTTTTTAAACATCGTTACACCTCAAAATTCTTAATTTTCATCCTCTATTGTAGAAACACGTCTTATATGCACCGCAAGATATACAAGTTCTTCATTTGATATCCTCTGATTATACTGTTTTTCTATATAATCCCTTATCTTTAGTGCGCACTTAAATTCTTCAGGATATTTCATTGCTATCATTTCAGCAAATACATCGTCAGAATCTTTTAACATCTCTCCCATAAATATCCTCTGTGAAAGGAATTTCAGATGTGTAATAAGTCTTGAATAATGTAAGCTTTCTTCATCTAGTTGTATATCAAAAGTATCTGTTACTATTTTTAGTATATCTCCTATAAGAGTAGTTATTTTTAATGCATCGTTCATCTCTGTGTTGTACTCAGCATTTACTATATGAAGTGCTATATTAGCCGCCTCATCTTCACCCATTTCCACACCTAGTTTTTCTTTTATTAGGTTTACAGCATATTCTCCAATTATATATTCTGGATTATAAAAATGCTTTACTTCCCATAAGAGAGGATTACTAAATTTCATACCATTTTTAAATCTGTACACCGAAAAGCTTATGTGATCTGTCAGAGTTATGTATATGTTCTGATTTAATCTCTTGCCAAGTGTACGTTTTGCGTAGTTTATTATGTCATTAGACACTTTAAAATGCTCAATAGGCAGCTCCTCAATCAAGCGTTTGAATTTATCTATTGCAGATTTTCCATTCATAGTGAATACTTTCTCTACTTTAGATGCATCTATCTCGTCGCCTTCTTTAGCTTTAAATCCTATTCCTTTTCCCATTACGATAATCTCTTTATTCTTTTCGTTGCATGAGCATACAAAATTATTATTTATAACTTTTGTAACTTTCATAAACATTCCTTGCCTTTCCAGATATAATATAAATTCCACATCATACTACTATACCTTAAATAATAATAAGATTATCATAACAATAAAAAAAAGACCTAACTTTATACAATACACCTATAGTGCATTCTATAAAATTCGGTCTTGCCTGCTCTACCAGTAACACTCCAAATTGTCATATCCATTTTTTAACTGTATTTAGGATAACATTTTCATAGATTAGTGTCAAGTATTTTGGGCAAACTTTTTCAAATTATTTTCTAATTTGATTCAAGTTATTCTTATTACCTTCATTTTTTGTTATAGTTGGCACTTTTTAATATTTTATATTTTCGATGATTTAATATTATATCTATATTTTTAGTGTTCTATTTTTGGAATAGAAATTTTTCAAATCGATCTACTTCTTCTATGAATTCATTTACAGTAGATACAAATGAATTTACTATACTTTGAGAGTTAAATTTAACTACTTCGTTTTTTATCATTTCAAATTTGTAATTTTTATTTACACCTATTCCCTGGCTCATATTTTTTCCACAGTGCTTTTCTGCATAGTAGTTGTTTCTCTCGTATATCATGTTTAAAAAAATATCTCTCTCAGCCTCGTTATTTATGTAGATTTGTTCTTCCAAGTCTATTACTATACTGGTAAATCTATCCTTACCTGTGTGGATTGAAGCCGAGTATTTTAGCCCTTTGTATTTGTTTATAGTCGATACCAAAATTACGCCATTGCTGATTCTAAGTCCACAATTTTCCACACCATAGCCATTTATTATATCCACTATTTTTTCTGCCATTAACTGATTTTCGTCGATATTTTTATTCTCTATTGTATCTACCTTTTTTAGCATAATTTAATCACCCTTTTGAATAAATTTTGTGTTTTTACATTTAAAAAGTCTGTAGCTTAACACTACAGACTATATTAATTATATCAAATTCTATTTATTTTTTCATTCTGCTTTGGAAAATATCATTATTATCTATATACTTTCTTTTTCTTCATTTCATCTAATAATACATAAACTGTTCCATCATCTACACATTTGTCTACAGCTCCAGGATTAAATATTTCCTGTCTTACAATGCTAGTAAGCATCGCTCTTAAAAGATATGCTCCAGAGTCAGCTGCATTTTCTCTATATAAATCAGAATCCATTTCTATGTTGTGAAGGTCTAATGTATCTATATACGCCTTGTCTGTTATCTCAGGAAGGTGAGCTATATTTATAAGTCTTTCAACTTCCTCTGACATCTCTGGCTGATTAAACATAAACATCGGTATAGGTCTACCTGTATCCTCTTTAATTCTTTCTTTAAAGTATTTTATGTCGTCAAATATTTTATCATAAGCTTTTTTTCTTTCGTTTCTTCTATACATTACGATATATGTGTAATCATTAATACCTCTTTTTAAATCATCAGGAAGATAAGTAAGTACAAGCTCTTTAGCTTTTTCATCTATTCCGTAGTATGCTTCTGCAATAGATCCTGTAATTGCAGCTATTGTATCAGTATCTCCACCGATTGTAACAGCTTTTATTACAGCATCTTCAAAGTTTTCACTTTCTAAAAATGCCGCCATAGCCTGAACAACAGCTGTTTCACATAATGCATCTCTCTTCATTATATCTGCACTTCTGTACTCTTCAACAGACTTAGATAGGTCATATCCATATTCTTTTTCTATATATTTCTTTATCGCTTCTTTTTTGCTTCCATTTCTCGCTAGGAATATTGCACTCGCAATTGCCTGCGCCCCTTTTATCCCCTCTTCACTGTTGTGTGTAACCTCAGCAGTTAATCTTGCGTAGATATCCACTTCATTTAGATTGTTTGCTAGCCATCCAACAGGGGATACTCTCATTGCAGATCCGTTTCCTATGCTTTCGTAAGGTTCTGGTTTCTGAGAAATTAGCCAATTGCTAAACAATGTTCCATATCCAGCAGTTATGTGGCTTCTTCCAAACATCTGCATATTGTATCTTAGACATAGTTTTATTTCCTCTGCAGGCTTGTCAAAAGTTTGAGAAAGAGCTTTTCCAATAGCTACAGTCATTACTGTATCGTCGGTAAATATTTCCCTAACTCTTGGATTTATTTCTATTCCTGTTTTGAATAGTTCATCGTATTTTTTCTGTACTTCTTCGTATTTAGGGATTGTTAGACCGAAGTCGTATCCATTTCCTAGAATATCCCCAATTATTGCTCCTAACATTTTATTCACTCCTTGCTATCTTTAACTTATATTATGTGCATAGAAATAGCGGTTACAATTACACCAGCCATCATATTTCCAACTACAATTCCCAAAAATGCATTCCTTATTCTCATGTGAAGTATAGACGCAATTGCTGCAGCTGTCCACGTTCCTGTAGTTGGAAGAGGAACACCTACAAATAGAATAAGCCCTAAAACAGATGCGCTTTTTAGTTTTTTCATAGATGATTTTATCTTGTTGTCTATTTTTTGAGCTATATTCTTTAAAAAAGAAATTTCTCTAATAAAGTTTAGTATATGTCTAAATGTGAGTATCAATGGAATTGCCACCAAGCTTGATCCTACAACACTTGCAATATACACTCCCAAAGGATCTAGGTTCATAGCTATACCAATAGGGATTGCGCCCCTCAGCTCAGTGACAGGCATCATTGACAGAAATAATATATTTAAATAATCCAATTTTTTTCTCCTTTATTTTAGTTTTTATAATTATATTTTTTAACTTTTCTTCTACTCATAAAGTATAACATACACTATCAGATAATCAAAAAAATACTACCACTTTTAACACTTGTGGTAGTATTTTTGATATTATTTGTTACATTTTACTAAATTTTATAAAATATAATATTTTTTCTATTACATATGGCTTGGTATTATTTCAACCCAGTAGTTATCTGGATCCGCTATAAAGTATATCCCCATAGCCTCATTTTCAAAGCATATACATCCCATTTCTTTGTGAAGCTCGTGTGCTGCTTCAAAATCGTCTACTCTTAAAGCTAGATGGAACTCGTTGTCACCTAAATTATATGGTCTATCCCAATCTCTTAACCAAGTAAGCTCAAGATTGTGAGGAGTAACACCATCTCCAAGATATACTATTGTAAAGCTACCATCTTCAGACTCTATTCTGCTAGTTTCTTTTAGTCCTAGTGCTTTTTCATAGAACTCCATACTTTTCTGTAAATCTAATACGTTTATGTTGTTGTGTGCAAATGAAAAGTTCATAATTTACCTCCAAATTTCAGTTTTTCTTTATTATATCAAATTTCTATATATAAAATATATATTCAACATTAATTTAATATAGATTTTAATTTTTTTTTAATACTTTTTTTTATGTTATAATTAATAGCATAAAATAAGTTACAATTTCTAAAGGGGTTTTTTAGTTATGAGTTCAATTAAAGATAAAATTATTTCCAATTTTGATATTTTTTCAAAAAACGAAAAAAGAATAGCAACATTCATTATAGATAATTACGATACTATTTCGTATTATAACGGCAATGAAATTGCAGAAAATGCAGATACAAGCAAAGCAACACTTGTAAGATTTAGTCAAAAGATTGGCTACAAAGGTTTTATAGAATTAAAAAGAGAAATAAATAATGAGCAATTATCCTCAATTAAGCACAATCCATATGAAACATTTTTGCCAACACCTTGTACAGAATCTATATTTTCTAATTTGGTGAACGATATAAATAATTTTGAAAAGGCGATATCTCCAAATACAATAAAGAAAATAGTTAGATATATAGCAAATGCTTCAGCAGTTTATTTGATAGGATTTGGCTCTGATTCGATTGCTATGAAATATTTATACAATTATCTACCTATATGTGGGATAAAGTGTATCTATACAGATGAACAGGGAGTTAGTTTAAGAGAAAGACTTATCACTCTTTCAAAGCATGATTTAGTGATTATGTCCAATTTTTCAGATATGGAAGACGATGACTATATGGTTGCACGTTATGCAAAAAAGGTCGGAGCAAAGTTTGTTTCTATGACAAATTCTGATATAGTAGGAAACTCTTTAAATGCCGACGCCTATGTTGTAACAAAAGAGTCAGCTGAAACTTTTTACAATTCACCAATTCTATCTATTCTTCTATGCAATATCATACTATCAGAGCTAAGACATACATACAAAGAAAAGATAGAGCCAGAACTAAAAAAATACAGTGATGCTATTGATTTTATGAAAAATAGCCAAGAACACCAGTAGATTTAATCGTAGTAGGTTTAGTAAAATATTAAATAATTATGAAAGGAATTATTCAAATATGGACAATTTTAAGAAAACAATTTGTAATATAGTGGATGAATATCAGCATAATTTTGAAGAAATATCAAACTATTTATTTAATAATCCCGAAATTGGAGGAGAAGAATTTTTATCTGCAAAGTGTATTGTGGATACGTTAAAAAAGCACAATTTTGTTGTAAAAGAACCTTATGAAACTCTTCCCACAGCAATTGTCGCTTCTTATATAAACGATCCTTCTTATGAAAATTACGCATTTATTGCAGAGTACGATGCACTTCCAGGATATGGAATTGATAGCTGCACAAATGCACATGCTTGTGGACACAACTGGATAGCAGCTACTATGACTGGTTGCGCCGTTGTGCTTTCTAAAGTGTCAAAAGAACTTGGTATAAATGTATCTTTAATAGGTACTCCTGCAGAGGAAACTTTTGGCGCTAAATACGATATGATAAATTTAGGATCATTTGACGATGTAGATTATGCATTTCAAGCTCATCTAGATGCACATGACAATATGTATGTGCATAATTTAGCTATGAATTCTTTTGAATTTGAATTTAAAGGACTTGCTTCTCATGCTTCTCAGGCTCCAGATAAAGGAATAAACGCACTTGACGCTGTTATCTCTATGTTTGTAAACATTGGACTTCTTAGACAGCAGCTACCTCCATCTTCAAAGGTACATGGTATTATAAGTAATGGAGGATCTGCACCAAACATAATACCAGACTTGGCTGCGTGTCAGTTTAGTATTAGGGAAAAAGACAAGGCTTCACTTAAAGTGTTAAGAGATAAAATTATAAACATAGCAAATGCAGCTGCTCTAAGCACTGGATGCACTTTGGAGTACAGATTAATAGAAAATCCATTTGACGATACAATTCATCTTGATAGTATGATAAAAGCTACTGAAGACAATTTCAAACTATATGGTATGGATAATTTCTTAGACAAGGAGAATAGACTTCCTGTGGGTTCATCAGATATCGGAAATGTAAGCTACGTATGCCCTACTATATACGCTGAAATAGCCCTAGACTCTCCAGAGCCACTTCCTATCCATACACAAAAGGCTCTTGAACTAGTAAACTCTCAATATGCATTCGACAAAATGAATACTGTAATAAAAGCATTCTGCTCAACTGTAGTTGACATATCTCAAAACAAAGAATTATCAGAAAAAATAAAAACAGAATTTAAAGAAAAGACAATCTAACAAAGTATAAAAAAAGACAAGAGTGTATAACTGCTCTAAAGCGACAATACTGCAAGTGCCCCATACCTATAAATGGGTTACATAATAGGATGGGGCACTGAAGCCTGAAGCAAAGAGCAGTTATACTCTTGTCTTTACTTTTTTATATGTATATCCATGCTTCCAGAACGGAACCCCTCTAAGTCTAGAGTGATATAATCGTATCCAAACTCTTTTAATTTTTCAATAACTTCTTCCTTCTTTTCTAAAAGCATCATCATTTCATTTTTATCTACTTCTATCCTAGCTATATCCCCATGAACTCTTATTCTTACATTATAAAATCCTAAATCTCTAAGCCATTTTTCAGCTTCTTCAACCTTTTGAATACTTTCATAATCTAGCATTGTTCCATAAGGGAATCTAGTAGCCATACATGGAGTAGATGGTCTATTTGATACAGATACCCCAAGCTCTGCAGCAAGTTTTCTAACCTCTTCCTTTGTAAATCCAGAATCAGCTAGAGGGCTTTTTATTCCAAGCTCTTTTATTGCTTTTATCCCTGGTCTGTATACATGTAAATCGTCCTCATTTGTACCCTCTACTACCTGTTTTACGCCAAGTTCTTCTGCATATTTCTGTAGTTTTTCAAATATACTCTTCTTACAAAGATAACATCTATTTACAGGGTTGTCCTCTATTCCAGCTTCTTTAAGCTCGTCTATTGAAATAATCTTGTGTTCTACACCCATTTCGTCTGCTACTCTCCGTGAAATCTCCAAATCTTTCATAGGATGTATCTTTGTGTGTACTGTTACCGCATAGACTTTTTTGCTTGTTTTTTTAGTAGACTCTGAGAACAATTTTAAAAGAAGACTGCTGTCTACACCACCTGAAAATGCAAGTACAACATCTTCCTGAGATAATTTATCTACCTCTTCTAAAAGTCTTATCTTTTTTTCTTCATAACTCATATTATTACTTGCACTCCTCGATTATTTGACGATATACATCCTGCCAAGTTCTACCAGTTTCTTTGCATATTCTAGCTATGCTATCGTGTTCTGGGTATATTCTTTCACCTGATGGAAGTCCACAAATTTTTATCTGCACTGTTCCCATAGATGTTTCTCTCATTTCAGTTCTTCTTTCTAGAATTTTTCTATCCATATATTGAATTCTTATACCTATACTTGTTGTGTCTTCAAATATTATTCTCTGTAATTCGTCCATTTTATCTTCTTTACAGATAACATTTAACTGATATCCTGGTCTATTTTTTTTCATGAAAACTGGCATATAATGCACATCTCTCGCACCTGCATCCATTAATTTTTGCATAACATATCCAAGTGCTTCACCTGTACAATCGTCTATATTAGTTTCCATTTTTACTATTTTATCTTTTTCTATTTCTGTTTCTTCTTCCTCTATTATCATAGCTCTAAGAAGGCTAGGTCTTTCGTAATTTCTCTTACCTGCACCTATACCAGTTTTAACTACTCTAAATTTTTCTGGAAGTTTTTTTTCTGTGCATATAGCGGCTGCTATTGCTGCACCTGTTGGAGTTACAAATTCTCCCTGAACACCAGTTATGCTAAGAGTTAGATTTTCTGCATTTACTATATTTAAAACTGCTGGTACTGGAACTGGAAGTACACCATGCTGGCATCTAACTGTTCCAACTCCTTCGTATAATGCTGGTATTATAACATCTTCTATAGCTAGATTATCTATGCATACAGCTGCTGCAACTATATCTACTATTGAGTCTACTGCTCCAACTTCATGGAAGTGAACTTCTGTTTTTGGTTTTCCATGAGCTTTAGCTTCTGCATTTGCAACTATATCAAATATTTTATTAGCTATTTTTTTTGCATTTTCTGTTATTCCACTGCTGTTTATTATGTGCTGAATTTCTATAAGTCCAACGTGTTCATGACTGTGCCCATGGTCGTGACTATGTCCGTGATCATGACTGTGTTCATGGTCATGATGATGGTCGTGGTCGTGACTATGGTCATGATTGTGATGATGATCGTGGTCGTGACTGTGGTCATGACTGTGTTTATAATTATTAGAATGTAGATATTCCATATCGTGATCGTGATTGTCTACATCTAATACAACAGAAAAATCAAGCGCATCTAATCCAGATTTTACAACTCTGCTTGTTTTTATTTCAAATTTATCCTTAATTGACTCAAGGCTTTTTAAAGATTTTTCAAGTACTTCTAAGTCAGCCCCTAAATCTAAAAGAGAGGCAACAAACATATCTCCACTAATTCCAGAATAGCATTCTACGTATAATTTTTTCTTACTCATGATCGTTCACTCCTAGTTTATTAATTTGTGATGCAATATATCCTGCTCCGTACCCATTGTCTATATTCACTGTTGCAATACCATTTGCACAAGAGTTTATCATTGTAAGTAGGGCAGATATTCCATTCATACTAGCTCCGTATCCTATTGATGTAGGTACAGCTATAACAGGTTTATCAACTAAACCTCCTATAACGCTAGCTAGTGCTCCCTCCATTCCAGCAACTGCTATAACACAGTTTGCATCCTGTATTGTTTCCATTCTTGATAGAAGTCTGTGTATTCCACTTACTCCTACATCGTATATTCTTTCTACTTTATTTCCAAAGAACTCAGCTGTCTGAGCTGCTTCTTCTGCAACAGGAATATCTGCTGTTCCTGCTGTACATACTGCAATTTTTCCAATATATTTCTTATCTTCTTTTTCTATCTTTAAAATTCTAGAAATAGGATCGTACTGGACACAAGGAATTTTTGATTTAACTAGTTCTGCCTGTTCTTTAGATGCTCTTGTTCCTAAAACTTCTCCTTCCATAGAATAAAGATGTTCGTATATACTTAATAAATGTTCGTTTGCCTTTCCACTACAAAAAATAACTTCTGCGCATCCAGAACGAACCTTTCTATGAGTATCTAACTTAGCATATCCTAATTCTTCAAAAGGCTGTTTACGGAAAAATTTTTCTGCTTCTTCAACTGATATTTCTCCATTTTTAACCTTGCTTAACATTTCTCTTGTCTCCATTTAAGTACCTCCATTTTATTTCCTATAATTATTTTAATTACTTGTGATTTATTTCCCTTAAATCAACTATTCTTGTGCATACTCTTTTAGCCAATTCCATATTATGTGTTACTATAAGCATCCCATAATCCTTTTCTTCAGCTATACCTAGAAGCACATTCCATATCTGTGCCTGAGAAATAACATCTAACATAGTAGTAATCTCATCACATATAAGAAATTTTGTTTCTGGCGCCAAAACTCTTGTAATACAAAATCTCTGTAATTCTCCGCCAGAAAGTTCATTTGGCCATCTTTTTAGCCATTCTTTTTCTATTCCAAAACGCTTTAGCATTTTGTCATCTGGTTGCCAACATTCATTCAGTACCTTATCCATCTTCCATCTAGGATTTACTGATAACTCTGGATGCTGATGAATCATCTGTACGGGACAAAATCCCTTTTCACTGATAGGTTTGCCATCTATAAGTATTTTTCCAGATGTAGGTTTTTCATAACCTGCAATTATCTTGGAAAGTGTACTCTTACCATATCCCGATGGCCCTATAATTCCTACTCTTTCTCCTGATTCTACCTTTAAATTTACATCTTTTAAAATCCAAGGAGATTTTTCTGTATATCTAAAATTTATATTTTCTATACTAAGTTGCATTTACACACCTAACCTTTCCTCCTCTAAGCTCTCTCATAGGGATTTCACCTGAACATTTTTCCGATACATAAGGACATCTACTTGCATATAGACATCCCTTAGGTAGCTCACCTGCATAAGGCTGTAACCCTTCTATAGACTTAAATTCGTTTTGTGGTAATGCTGATATAAATTCCTTGCTGTATGGATGTCTAAGTGCATCCCTACCTTCAATGAAATCTTTTGTAGAAGCTATCTCAAATATTGTACCTGCATAAAATACTGCTATTCTATCTGCTACATGAAGTGCCAAGTCGATGTCGTGTGTTATAAGTAATACACCTGCACCTTTATCTGCAATTTCTCTAAAATGTTTTAGAGTATCCATAGCCATATCCACGCTAAGTCCAGGTGTTGGCTCGTCTGCAACTATAAGTCTAGGCATTTCCATAAGCGCTGATGATACAAGTACTCTTCTCGCCATTCCACCAGAAAGCTGGAATGGATACATGTCTTCTACACTTTTATCTAATTTATATTTTTCAAATAACTCTTCTTGTCTATCTTTAGTAGAATAAACTCCCTGAACCTGTTTGCCTACTTTCATAACTGGATCCAGATAATCAATAGACTGAGGTATGAAAACTATCTTTCTTCCAAGAAGTTCGCTTCTTTTTTTATCTGTAAGCTCTTCACCTTCATAAAGAATTTTCCCACTAGTAGAGGCATTCTTTGGGAGTAATCCTAAAACAGCGTGGGCCAAAAGGCTTTTTCCAGAACCACTAGAGCCAACCACCGCTACAATCTCACCTTCGTTAATATCAAGTGATAGAGAGTGTACAACCTCTAGATTTTCTTTTTTGAAGAGTCCTTTATACATACTAAATGATACAACTAGATTATCTACACTCAATATATTCTTTTTTTCCATATTAAACTCTCCTTATTCATTTCCACTTTCAGGATTCCAAAGTTTCTTTAAATTTTCACCAATAACGTCAAATAATAGCACTGCTATTAAAAGCATTAATCCTGGGAATAGCGCAAGCCACCATTTTCCTGTTGAAATATGCTGCATAGCTTCTGATAAAATTACACCTATCGCAGGCATTTCTGCAGGCATACCAAATCCTAAGAATGTAATAGAAGCTTCGTGCATGATTGCATGTGGAAATAATAAAACTAGTCCTATTAAATAAGCTGGTATTACATGAGGAAGTATGTGCTCGAAAGCAACCTGTGTTTTTGTTCTCCCCATTTTATAAGCCGCTTTTACGTATTGAGATGAACGAATTTGCATAACCTCAGATCTAACTATTCTTGTTAAAGATGGCCAATGTGTAAGAGCAACTGCAATAGTTACACCTTTTACACCTTTTCCCATCATAAAAGATATAAGCATTAATAATACTAAATGAGGTAATCCCATACATAAGTCGACACACCAGTTTACAAATTTATCTACCCATCCGCCAAATACAGCAGATGCAATTCCAGCTACTAGTGCAATAATTGAACTAAAAATAGATGCAAGTACACCTATAATTATACTGTTAGAAAGACCTTTTATAGTTCTGTGGAACATGTCCCTTCCTATAAAATCAGTCCCAAATGGATGTGCTAAACTAGGTGATAAAAATTTATTTGCATAATTTGCCTCATAAGACCGAGGATTCATAAATAATCCCCAAACAAATACACCTATTAGATATGTAACCGCAACAGCTATTAATATAACAACTAATATTCTTCTATTAAATACCTTATCTTTATTCACGAGCATCCACCTCTCTTATTCTAGGATCAAATACTCCATATAAGATATTTGCTATTAAGTTTCCTGCAAATACAAATATTGCACTGAAAACTGAAATACCTAATAGAAGTGGAACATCTCCATTTAACGCTGCAGCAGTTATTGCAGTTCCTATTCCTGGGTAGGCAAATACTGTCTCAGCAAGTGCCATTCCTCCAAATAGTTCACTAAATGAAGCGAACTGAACTGTAATCGCAGGTAGCGATACATTTCTTAAAATATGTCTTGCTATAAGCTGTTTTGTATTTTCACCTCTAGCTTTTGCATATAATATAAAATCACTATTCATTATTTCTATAACTTTTTGTCTTGTGTATAAAACTACTTCACTGATACTTACTATTGTAAGTGTAAGCACAGGAAGAATTAAATGATGTATCTTATCCGCAAGCGTTACATCTGCTGCCAATTTTCCCGCTGGAACTGCCATTCCTAGTGGGAACCATCCAAGTTTGACTGCAAATACAGATACCATTATAAGTCCTATCCAAAATACCGGTGCGGATTTTACTACCAAACAAAATGTTTTTATTATCCTATCAAAAATACTTCCGTCTATAATTCCGCATATAACTCCCAAAATAAACCCTATTATTCCAGAAAGAAGCCACGAAACAGCCATTAAAACTATCGAGTAAGAAAATCTAGTCTTTATTACTTCAGCAACTGGTTTTTTATAGGTAATTGACATACCTAAATCTCCATGAAGGGCGTGTTCACCCCACGTAATAAAACGCTGAGAAGGTGGGGCATTTAAGTCCCACTCCTCAGTAATTTCTTTCTTAGCTTCTTCTGAGATAGTTGTATTAGTTCCTACGTATGAAACTAATGGATCTATAGGAGATTTTACTATTAATAAAAATGCTATTATACTAACTGCTACCAAAAGTAGTACCATTCTTAGGCATTCCCCTAATATTTTTCTCCAACTCTTCATAATCTATCTCCGTATTATTTTAATTTCCAATCTGCTATATTACATACGATTGGTGTTCCATGTCCATGAGGATGAGGTATCTGTGTATCTGTTGATATATCTAATTTATCTGATACAAAGTAGCAATGTTCTATATTTACTAAGAATAAATTAGAATGATCTTTATCTGCTAACCCCTGAACTTCTTTCCATGCTGCTACTGCATCTTCCTGAGAGTTTGCATTTATAGCTTCTTTTATTTTTGCATCTACTTCTGAATTATTGTAACCAACAACATTGTCATATCCTCCAGATAAGAATAATTCTGAATTATATAATGAAGATAAAACTGTTGGTGAATACTGTCCCCAACCCCATAAGATTGCTGAAGTATTCTGTAATGTTAATATTTCATCCCAAGTAGCTGTTTTTACTGGTATATCTATACCAAGCTCTTTTGCATTTTCAGCAAGTGCTACACATAAGTTGTAACGGTCCATTTCTCCTGCTGATGCATATAAATCAAATGTACATTTCTGTCCGTCTTTTTCACGAATTCCGCTTTCAGTTTCTTTCCATCCAGCTTCATCTAAAAGTTTTTTAGCTTCATCTACTTTATTATCTTCGTAGTCATCTGTACTAGCCCATACTAAGTTATCTGTAAAGTTTACTGCAGGCTTTCCTATTCCGTTTGAAGCATTTTCTATTATTTTTTTACGATCTATACCTATCGCAAGCGCTTTTCTAACTGCTGGCTCTGATGTTACATTGTTACCAACTTTTACCATTTCTCCACTTGGACTCTTAACTTCACTAACAGGTCTAACTGGAAGTCCTACATTACGAACGTCCATAGTTTCTAATTTTTCTAATTTCATACCTGGAATTTCTTCATTAGCATAGTTTGTTCCAACCATTGCAACATCTAATTCTCCAGCTTTAGCTGATGAAAAGGCTGCGTCTTCTTCCATATTAACTATTGTAACTTTCTTTATTTCTGGAGCTTTTCCAAAATAGTTTTCATTTGCTTCTAATATTATCTGCTGATTAGCATCGTACTGAGATACTTTATACGCACCAGTTCCTATTGGCTGAGTGTCAAATTTTTTGCTATCGTAAGCATCTGAAGGAACTATTCCCAACTGAGCAGTTGTATCTAAGAATGGTGAATATGGTTCTTTCAATTTGAATTCTACTGTATCCTTATCCACTTCTTTTACAGACTCTAAATATGTTAGGTCAACGTTTTCATTATGAGCCTGATTTTCTTTCACTGTATTATATGTAAATACAACGTCTTCTGCTGTTAATTCACTGCCATCACTGAATTTAACTCCATCATTTAAATCAAATGTATATGTTAAAGCGTCATCGCTTACTTTCCAATCCTTAGCTAAGTCCCCTACGTACTTAGACTCACTATTTACCTTTAAAAGTGCATCATTTGTAAATGGATATCCATTTGACATCCCGCCTTTTATAGGGTCCAAACTATCATCAAATATTGATGAACCTATATAAATTTTTATTCCATCTTCTGGATTTGAATTACTCGCCTCTGATTTTCCACAACCAACAAGTAGCATTGGTAATACCATCGCTGTAGCTACTAAACTTACAATTTTTCTGTTCATATTAGTCCTCTTTTCCAACAAAAAAGCATATCTTTTATTCTACTGAATTTACTCATACCTTCTGGTACTTTTTATTTATATAGATGTCGAAATATGCCTTAGTTTTTATATATAATTTTTATTGTTTTTATACTTCCTGTATAAATTGTAAGCTTCTTGCTATTTTTTAACACTTTCTAGTAATTATAAATATGATTTAAGATCATTAATTGTTTCTGAAATAAACTCATTCATTCTTTTATTTTCTACTCCAACAATTATATTGTTGCAGTGGTTCATAGGTATAAGTAGTTTTTTTGCATTACTCTGTCCAACAGCTACAGCCATTTTAGGAGTTATTTCTCCGTACATAGAATCTGCTATAACTATACCTACTGGTCCTATTATAATATCTGCTTTTCTACATCCAACTACAACAGCATTTTCTCCTGTAGCTGCGTTTTTTGCTCCTGCTTTTAACATATTTGTTGTTGCAACTGAGTTTGTTCCAACAGCAGTTATGTGTGCATCTTTAAAATTTTTATTTATTTCTATTATTAATTGTTTTCCTATTCCGCCACCCTGTGCATCTATAATTAGTATTTCCATGTCTAAAATCCTCACTTTTATTATAAATTTTCTTATTTTTAGGATAGCAGAGTTTTTTTGTACTTACAAGTTATATTAATCAAAATTATATCGGCGGTAGATACCTACCGCCGATACATATCATAACCAATATTAAAATCTATTCAGTTACTTTGTCTACTTTTTTTCTTTTTAAGAATGATAATTGTGTTTCTGCTATTATTATAGCTAAGAACATTAGAGTAAATCCTAAGATTGACTGTGGAGTGAATGTTTCACCGAAGAATACTGCCCCAAATACTAGTCCGAATATGTTTTCAAAACTTAATATTATAGAAACACTTGTTGGATCTTCTGTTTTCTGTGCGATTGTCTGTAATAAGAAACATATACCAGAACAAACAACACCAAGGTATAATATCCCACCTACTGCTGCTGCATTCCACTGTATAGCAAATGGATCTTCCATAGTTAGTGTGAATGCCCAAGCTAGTATAGCACATACAACAAATTCTAATATAGTTATTAGAACTGGATCTTTTCCATTACCCCATTTAGCTATAGCTATTATCTGTGCAGCCCAGAATACTGAACTTATTATAGATATACTATCTCCGTAACTTATGCTGAAACTTCCAACTAAAGAAACTAATATTATACCTATAGCACACATTATAGCTGCTATTATGTGGTAAACCTTAGGTTTTTCTTTTAATATTATCCATCCTAAGAATGGTACGAATACACAGTATGCTGATGATAAGAAGTGACTCTTACCTGGCATTTCAAGCATAACACCTAGTGTCTGTGTGAAATACGCCATGAATAAACATACCCCTATAAATATCCCACTCTTTATATATTCTTTATCAATTTGTTTTAATCTTTTTATATTTACTAATCCTAAAACTAATGCTGCTATTGTAAAACGCCAAGCAAGAAGAGATCCAGCTGGAAGTATATCAGTAGAACCCTTTATAACAACCATTGAACTACCCCAAGCAACAGCTACGAATAGCAAAGCCAATTTTCCGAATACACCTTTTTTCATAACAGCTTCTCCAATTTTGTATTATTTTTTGAACAAGTTACATTAATTATTTTATTAAATCAAGTCCTTTAGCAACACGAGTTATAAAGTCCTGAACATTAGTTACCATTGTTGTTGCTGATAAACTACCTCTATCAAGAAGTTTGTTAACAACGAACTCGTCTGCATCTATAGTGTATAGATATACTGGACGTATTGTTCCATCTTCTAATACACGGAATGAAGGTGTCATATTTCCTACAGCTATTGTATGTAGCATAGTTGCTAGACATATAACAGTTGTAGCATCTTTAACTATAGCTCTCATTGCATTTGCTGCTTCATATACATTTCCATAAACTTCTGGAAGTGGTCCGTCATCTCTTATAGAACCAGCAAGAACTATAGGTACATTGTTGTTTACACAACTACATATAATTCCGTCGTTTAAATCATAATCTTTCATGAACTGTGGTATAGATCCACTTCTTCTAACTTTATTAAGTACGTCTAAGTGATTGTAATGTCCATTAGGCTGAGATTTCTGAGTGTATATATCCTGTCCTAAAGCAGTATGTAATAAAGCTCCTTCTAAGTCATGAGTAGCTAGTGCATTACCTGCTAATAGTCCATGAGCATATCCATTTTCAACTAGAGCCTGCATTGCTGATCTAGCAGTAGCATCAAATGCAAATGCTGGTCCCATAACCCAAACTATTTTTCCACCGTGTTCTTTTTCATATTTTAGTAATTCGAATAATTTATCGTAATCTCTAGCATATGATGTTTCACGGCTTCTTCCCTGACGGAATACGAACTGATCATCTAAAACTTCTGTAGCTTCTTCAAATCCGTGGCAGTACATATATACTCCTTCTTCGCATCTTTCAGTTCTACCTAGCATTACTTTATCGCCTTTTTTAACGTTTCTTGCTTCTACAACAGCAAGTTTTCCGTCGTCCTGAAGTATTACACAAGAGTCCATACGGCTTTCTTCTGCAAGTCTCCATTCTCCATCTATTTTAAAATATTCTGGGTACATAGAAGTACTGTGATAGTATTCTGGTAGTACTCCATCTTTTTCCGCTTCTTCATATTTAGCATTCGGTGCATTTACAAACATTTCTTCTGAAAAGTCTGGATGTCTATATTTTGGCATTTCAAAAACTGACATATTAGTTCCTCCTTGAGTTTTTTTATACAGGCCTGTTATTTGTTTATAATATAACATATTCATTATTTAGTGTAAAGCTTTTCATGACATTTTTCGAAATTTTTTTTTCATAACATTTATATTTTTCACTTATTTTTTCATTTTTTCCTATTTTTAATTACTTTTTTTTATCTATATATCTATAGTTATCGTTTTCTTAGAAACTTTTAATAACTTAAACTTATTATTTATATTGTTTTAGTAATTTTTAAATAGTATACACTTTTTGTTATTATATATACAATCTCTACTTAATTTAATTATACCTACTATCTTTATTTACTAATATTAGCTTTATTTTTCAATTATTTTTTCTGTAATATATTAATTATTTTATTTTCTTTTATTTTTAGCTTTATTATATATACACCTTATTTCAAAGTTTATTTTTGATAATTTTCACAAAAAAAAAGAAAAACATCACTTATAAAAGTCGATGTTTTTCTTAAATGGAGATGAGGGGAGTCGAACCCCTGTCCGAAAGCTCTTTCCCTGCTGCTTCTACGTGTGTAGTTGTCTCTTTATTTATCTCGTCTCAAGCATAGCCGAGCAACAGGCTATACTATCAACCAGCCACAATTAGTCCACTTTTAGTCGCGACATCCAAAAAGTAGTTCCCTGCATAGATGATGTCCAGTCTTAACCGGCAGGAGGGTTAAGAGGGACAAGCTGCAATTAGGCAGCTAATGCGTAATTATCGTTTGCGTTTATTTTAAATTCCCCAGTTTTTACGTGACCCAGAGTAACACGACACGCCACCTCAGGTGCTAAACCCCCGTCGAAACCTTTACACCCCCTTATTATATAAAGAAACATTTACGTCCGTGGAAGTAAATCGGTGTATTACACAAACCATAATTAACTTTTTAAAAGCTAAAAGCTTTTATTTATATTAAGTATTAATATACTTTAATGTAAGTATATTATACCACTAATCACATAAAACACAAATAATTAATATTTACCTGTCATTTCTCTTTCTATACGTCTCTTAGCATCTTTCTTAGCTAAATCCTGACGTTTATCGTATAATTTTTTACCTTTTGCTAGAGCTATTTCAACCTTAACTCTACCATTTTTTAAGTACATACTTAGCGGAACTAATGAGTATCCCTTAACAGTAGTTGCACCGATAAGTTTTCTTATTTCATGCTTATGAAGAAGTAGTTTTCTAACTCTAAGAGGATCGACATTGAAGATATTTCCCTGTTCATAAGGGCTTATATGAACCTGCTTCATAAATACTTCGCCATTGTCAACTGAGCAGTATCCTTCTTTTAAATTGACTCTACCCCGTCTAATAGACTTAACTTCTGTTCCTTTTAATTCTATACCACACTCATAAGTTTCCTCTATAAAGAACTCATGTCTAGCTTTTTTATTAGTTGCAAGTACCTTTACTCCTGCCATATCTTCTCACCTTCTTCACAAAATACTTTTAAGATAACTTATACTATATCACAACAAAAAATTTGTGTCAATTATTTAGATAAATTTATTTTTAATTAAAACTAACCTGTAACTTATTTTAAAATTTTTTCAAAGAAAAATAAAAATCTTTATCATAAAAACAAAATATTATATAATTAGAGTATAAATATTGATAGAATTTTCAGTATTTATTTTACTAATTTTTTAAACAAAATTTATTTTTCCAAACTCTTGAAAGGAGATGATTCTATGGATTTAAAAGAAAAAATGAAAGTTATTGAAAGTGTAAGCGACGGTGGCTCTACTTTTGAAGTTCTTGAATTTGATAATTTAGACGGAGCTTCAGATCCTGCAATGGCTATGGCACTTTATTTTGCAAAACAGTCTGGCTTAAGATCTAGAATTGTGAGAGTTAAATTAAACAACTCATCTGTAAAAACAGAAGCTGGTGCTCTTTACTACTCTAAAGGAAATCTTGTATCAGATGCTAAAATGGGCGGAGTTGGAGGATTCTTCAAAAAAGGAATTTCTGGAGCACTTACTAGCGAATCTCTAGTTAAACCTTCATACAAAGGAACTGGTGAAATCTACCTAGAACCATCTTTTAAACACTACTATATAATGGAACTAAAAAACGAAACAATAATTATAGATAAAGGTGTATTCTACTGTTGCTCTGACTCATTAGAATTAAAAGCTGTTTCTCAGAAAAACGTATCTTCAGCAATACTTGGTGGAGATGGAATATTCCAGCTACGGGTTTCCGGAACAGGAGTACTTATATTAGAATTATCAGTTCCTAAAAATGAAATCGTAGAATACGAATTAAATGGAAGTGAAGAATTAAAAGTCGATGGAGATTTCTCATTTGCAAGAACTGCATCTGTTAATTTCTCTGTCACTAAATCTCAGAAATCATTATTCAAATCTGCAATGAGTGGTGAAGGATTCCTTAACACTTACTCTGGAACAGGAAAAGTTTGGCTAGCTCCAACTTCTTCAATCTACAGAGAATTTGGATATGGATTTATGCCAGGAAACTCAGGAATGGATAATAATGAAATAGATTAAATAAAAAATTATATGTTAATAACTCTCAGGGATTGAAGTCATAGACAAACTCCTCTCCAGCTTCGACGTGTATACAAGTAAATAGTTCTGTTGCAAAAATTCCTCACGTCTCCAGATTGTCGAGAGAGTTTTGTCTATGCACTTCAATCCACCAAGTTAGTTATTATCCCTATAAATTTTAATTTGAACAAATCGAAAAGTTAATAAAATTTTAAGCAGCTTTTTATTTAAGTTGTTATAATTTTACTTTCTTTTTAATTCTCCGTAAAAATCAAAACTTTACCTAGAATATTGATAATATGTAGCATAGTAGTATATAGACAAAACGCACTCGACAATCTGCAGACGCGTATTTTAATGAAAATACAGCTATTTCTCACTCACGCGTCGAAGCCTGGAGAGAAGTTTGTCTATATCTACTATGCTTCTCATATTAACAATAGAATAGGTAATTTTTGATTTAATCCCTTTCTTTATATCATTTTTTACTATATAATATAGTTGGTTAGATTGTTAGAAAATTGTTAAAGAGAGGATGATTTTTTTATGTTTAAGTCTGTGAACAAGGATGCGTTCAGAGATGCTTTTCGTGCGTCTATACCAATTTTTATCGCCTATGTTCCAATTGGATTAGTTGGTGGTATTTTATTAAATGCAGCAGGATTAAATTTATTCTTTATATTCCTTATGTCGTTATTAGTTTTCGGTGGAAGTGCTCAGTATATAGCCGCTTCAATGATAACTTCTGGAGCACCAGTTACTTCGATAATAATAACTACATTTATCATCAACCTAAGACATTTCTTAATGAGTTCAAACTTAAATATGGTTATAAAGAATAAAAGTCCAAAATACATACTTCCTTTTGGACTAGGTTTAACTGATGAAACTTTTGCAGTAAACTACGAAAAATACATATCTACAAACTGGGATGATACACGAGCAATGCTTGTAAACTACTTATGTCTAGCTATTTGGTTAATCAGTTTCTGCTCAGGATCTTTCTTAGGAAACTTCATCAGCATAGACACATATATCTCAGGATTTATAATAACAGCTCTATTTACAACTATGATAATGGGCGCAATTAAAAACTTTGTGTATGTTTTAGTGGCAATTATTTCAATTTTATCATTTATAGTACTTTATAGCATAACTCAAAGCAGTTTAATAATGGTTGTTGCACCTATAATAGCTTGTTCATCAGGGCTTATAATTGAAAAAATATTAAAAGTTTCAGAAGAAAAGAAAGGAGTTGTGGTAGATGAGTAGTATGTCAATATTATTAGTTTGCCTCGGAATGGGAGCAGTTACATACGTTCCAAGAGTGCTTCCACTTCTTCTATTTGCAGATAAAGAAATGCCAAATTGGTTAAAAGAAGTATTAAAATTCGTTCCAGTTGCAATGCTTAGCGCACTAGTTGCAAAAGACGTATTCTTCAAAGACGATGCACTATTTATGACACTTGCAAATCCAAAAATACTAGCACTACTTGTACTAATACCTATAGCTGCAAAATTCAAATCTATAACAATATCTTTAGTCGTTGGTGTTGCAAGTATATTGCTTTTTTCAACAATATTATAAATAAAAATTTATATGTTAATAACTCTCAGAGATTGCAGTCACAGACAAGCTCCTCTCCAGCTTCGACGTGTGTACAATTAAATAGTTCTATTGAAAAAATTCCTCACGTCTCCAGATTGTCGAGAGAGCTTTGTCTATGCACTTCAATCCACTAAGTTAGTTATTATCCCTATAAAATTTAATTTGAACAAATCGGATAAGTTAATAAAATTTTAAGAAGCTTTTTATTTAAGTTGTTATAATTAAAAGAAATTTCCTCATTTACAAAATGCTTTACTACAGTTTCATTGGCAACTATCATAAACTCCTCGATTATAATATTTGCTGCTCTTCTCTCCTCTGTAATAAGGTCGATTGGAATTCTATTTTCGTCCAAAATAACCCTCTTTTCATCATTCTCTATATAGCAATTTGTCTACTATAAAAGTATAGTAGACAAATCTGTTTTTATTGTATTTTAGAACTAATTAATATTTTTATAATTAATAACTTAATATTTTTTAAGTATCTTGAAGTCTATTTCTTTTCTATCTATATCTACGTTTACTACTTTTATTCTTACAGAGTCACCGATTTTGTACATTTTCTTAGTTCTTTCTCCAAGAACACAGAAGTTTTCTTCGTCGTAATTGTAGTAATCATCTCCCATATCGGCAAGTCTTACAAGACCTTCAACGCTGCTAGGTAGCTCTACAAATATACCGAAGTTTGTAACTCCAGAAACAGTACCATCATATTCTTGACCAATTCTTTTTTCCATGTATACTGCTTTGTAGTAATCGTCAACTTCTCTTTCTGCAACATCTGCTGCTCTTTCCTGTTCAGATGAATGGTCTGATGCATAAGACACAACTGCTTCAAAGTGAGCCTTTGCTTTTTTGTCCATTCTTCCATTTATCACTTCTTTTATAACTCTGTGTATCTGAAGGTCAGGGTATCTTCTTATTGGAGAAGTGAAGTGGCAGTAGAATTTAGCTGCTAGTCCAAAGTGACCTTCACAGTTTGAAGAATATCTCGCCTGTCTTAAAGATCTAAGCATTATTGCACTTATTGCACTTTCTTCTGGTTTTCCAGCTATCTTTTTAAGAACAGTCTGTAATGCTTTTGGATGAACTTCTTCATCTTTTCCATTATTTACCTTGTATCCAAAGCTAGATATGAATTTTCCTAAAGTAGCCATTTTTTCATCAGATGGGTTTTCGTGAATTCTGTAGACAAATGGCATTGTTAACCAGTAGAAGTGTTCTGCAACAGTTTCATTTGTAACAAGCATAAACTCTTCTATCATTCTGTTTGCTATTCTTCTTTCATAAGGCTCTATATCAACAGGGATTCCTTCAGAATCAAGTACTATTTTAGATTCTGGGAAGTTGAAATCTATCGCTCCTCTTCTATCTCTTTTATCCATAAGGATTCTAGCTAATTCCTCAGCTGTTCTAAAATCATCTACTAAGTGAGCAAATGTTTTGCATAATTTTTCGTCATTTTTTTCAAGAATATCAGACACTTCTGTGTAAGTCATTCTCGCTTTTGAATCTATAACAGTTTCTCTAATATCGTGGTCCACAACAGTACCGTGTTTATCTATTTCCATTATTACAGAAAGTGCAAGTTTATCCTCACCCCGATTTAAACTGCAGACACCGTTAGATAATTCCTTTGGAAGCATTGGAATTACCTTATCTACTAGATAAACAGAAGTCGCTCTTTTTAGTGCTTCTTTATCTATTTTGCTGCCCTCAGTTACATAATGGCTAACATCGGCTATATGTACCCCAAGTTTGTAGTTTCCATTTTTTAATTTTTCTATAGAAATAGCATCGTCTAAATCTTTAGCATCGTCGCCGTCTATTGTGAATATATTCCAATCTCTTAAATCAAGTCTTCCTTCAAAATCAGCCTCTGTTGGAGCTGTTATCTGTTCTGCCTCTCTCTGAACTTTTTTAGGGAAATCATCAGGCAAATTATTTGCCCTTACAATAGAGTCTATTTCAACGTATCTATCTCCCTTTTTCCCTATAACTTCAGTTACAACTCCTTCTGGTTTTTTGCCAGCTCTTGGATATAAAGTTATCTTGCAGACAACTTTGTCCCCAGTAGTTGCTCCGTTAAATCCTGATTTTGGAACGTATACGTCTTTTGTAAGTCTTTTGCTATCTGGAACGACAAACGCAAATCTAGCATCGCATTTCTGGAAAGTACCTACAACCTCAGTTATTTCTCTCTTAACTATTCTAAGTATTTTTCCTTCTGCTCTTCTTTCATCAGTCGCTTCCTTTACAACCTCAGCAACTACTCTATCTCCATGCATTGCAGTTTCTACATAGTCAGCTGGAATGAATAAGTCCTGAACAAATTCTTCATCTGACTCAACAAATCCAAATCCTTTTTCGTGTGCGACAAACTTTCCTACAAAAAGTCCTGCCTGTTCTGCAGACATTATTTTATTCTTTTTAGTTCTAACTACATACCCATCCTGTTCTAGTTCTTCTATGAAGTTGTAGAACATCGGTCTTTCTGATGTATGTATGTCAAATATTTTTGCTAGTTCTTCCATTTTTAGTGGAACATATCCAGGTTCGTTTATTAAACCTACTAATTGTTCTTTTAATCCAGGTATCATAGTTATACCTCCTTCTTTTTTTCTCTAATTTATATTATTTACTACATATATATCTTTATTGATGTTTACTATATTATACACCTTATTTACTTTTTTTAGGCTAAATCTGTGTTATTTTGTTTGTTTTATTAAATTTTTAGGGAATTTTTTATTTATTGTTTATTTTGTTATTTCTCAATATTATATAACATATTAGTGGATATTAATATATTTTATCATAAATATTTCAAATAATTTTAAAATAAAAAAATACCGTCGACATCTAATAACATCAACGGTATCTCCTACTTCAAAATTAAATTTAATTTTAAAATCCTCTAGTCTAACAATGGCCGGTTGCAGACTATTTTGTAACTATAATTAATGCTAGTGCATTTAAAAAGAATAAAACTGACACTACTTTAGTTACTTTGTTTAAAAATGCCTGTTTTCCCTTTGGTTTGAAGTATGTCTGATTTCCTTCTGCTCCATACTGAGAAGGCATAGCAGTTTTATTTTCCTGTGGCATTATAACTATTATTAAAGCTATACCAAGTGCAACTTGTAACGCCATTAAAACATTAACCATACTGTTCCCTCCTGTTTATCGAATATATTCTTACATTTTAGTATAACATATATTTCGCTATTTTTCAACAAATTATAAACTTGAATAATAATTTTTAATTCAAAAATTATCTACTCCTATCAAAAAAGTTCAATAAAATAGACGTCACAAATTTTACATTTGGTTATAATTTACTACGACAAAAATTGTTAAATTATTCATACATTATATGACATTTTCTATCTTTTTTATTAAATAGCATTTTTTCAAAATATTGCAACATAGATTTTTTAAAATCCTTCTTATATACTCAATTATGTAGAAATAGTTTTATTTTTAACAAGAATTACATTATTTTTTTGTATTGTAAAGGGAGGATTTTTCGATGGCAAATTATATTCCAGGCACTTATGAAGGTGCTGCTCGTGGTTATCGAGGAAAATTAGTAGTTAATGTAACTGTAACTGAAGACAAAATATCTGATATTCAGATAGTTAAACACAAAGAAGTTCGTGGTCTTGCTTGGGATCTTCCAACATCTCCAATAGAAGTAATTCCACCACAGATTATAGAATTCCAATCTCTTAATATACCCCTTGTAAATGGTGCAGACCTTACAAGTCAGGCTATATTAGACGCTGTAGCAAGTGCTTTAAAAGAAGCCGGTGCTACTGACGAGGATATCGAAGCTTTAAAAAATGTTCCATATCCTTTAGTTAAAGAAGCAAAAGACGAGATATTAAATGTAGATATAGCTGTTTTTGGAGCTGGAGCAGGTGGTTTAGCTGCTGCAATTGAAGCTAAAGAAGCAGGTAAAAATGTTGTACTTATAGAAAAACAGGGGATCACAGGTGGTTCTACTGCTCGTTCAGGAGGAAAACTTCTCGGATGTGGTACAAAATGGCAGAAAAAACAGGGAATTCACGATACTGTAGAAGATTGTTACGACTATCTAATGGAAGTTGGTAATCGTCGTGGAGATTTCATGAACCCTTCTAAAAATAGATACTTAGTAGATAATTTAAATGATACTTTAGATTGGCTATGTGGTATGGGGTACGAAGTTCAGGACGTTGAAGCAATACACGTTTCACTTCAGCCTTGGCGTGTTCACAACAGCATGGGCGGTGGTGGACAGACAAATGGTCAGGGTGGAGAAATAACTACTCCAATGACTCACCACTATGTAGATAAATTAAATGGAGAAATAATTTACAATACTGCTTTAAAAGAATTATTAACTGACGAAACTGGAAGAGTTGTCGGTGCTGTGTGCGATAAATTAGATGGCTCAAAATTAACTGTTTACGCAAAAGACGCTGTTATAATCACTACTGGAGGATATGCTAGAAACAAAGAAATGTGTTCAAGATATCCAGTTGCACACTACTTCTCTACTGCTCCAAAGAGCAATACTGGTGAAGGTCTAGTTGCTGCAGAAAATATAGGTGCTAAAAACCTAGTTCATCCAGGTGTTCAGGTTGTATATACTAGTTTAACTTGTGGAATTGGTATAAATGACGAATCTGGATTAATTGTCAATGAAAGAGGAGAACGCGTTGTAAATGAATGGAGCTATCAGTACCACGTTTCAGACACTATTGCAAATTCTAACAGCAACTGCGGTTGGTATATAACTAGTGGAAATGAGCCTTATGGTGGTGTTCAGTATGGATTTAAACAGGCTTTAGATGGTGTCAGTAGAGATAAAGTTGCAGATAGTATAGAAGAATTAGCTGAAAAAATCCATATAGATCCAAAAACTTTAAGAGCAACATACGATAGATATTGCGAATTAGTTGAAAAAGGTGAGGATGAAGATTTTGGTAAACCTGCTAAATTCCTTCACCCAATAGAAGGACCAAAATTCGCTTCACTTAGATTACATCCTTGTGTAACAGTTACATTTGGTGGTCTTGAAACTGATTTATCTTCAAGAGTTTTAGATAATAATGGTAATCCAATACCAGGATTATTCGCAGCTGGAGAGGTTGCAGGAACTGGTATGTATGGAACAGAATATCCAACTTGTGGAACATCAATTGGTGGAGCATTATTCTATGGAAGAATTGCGGGAAGAGTGGCTTCAGGAAAATCAATGTTATAAGAATAAAAACGAATTAATTTTAAAATAAAAACAAGAAAATAACTACTATCTGCTCCACGGTTCCGACGCCTCTCTAAAGAAAAAAGTAGGCGTCTCCAAGTGTCGCTAGAATAGTAGTTATTTATCTTGCTATTTTTATTTTATAAATTAATTCGTTCTATTTTATAAAATTGCTTTTCCTTTTATATAATGAAAACTGTTATGGATTGTCGCTTCAATATAATATACTCAACTCTTTTTATAAACTCGTAAATCGAAAAAGATTGCCGATAAAAATTTTGCCATCTTATTTTTATATATTTATAACTGGAGTAACTCGCAAGTTTCGCTAGAATAGTAGTTATTTATCTTGCTTTTTATGATTTAAGTATACATTTACAGCAATGTTTATTATTATGTATATATTTGATACCTTTATTCCAAATATATACATTATTACAGTTATTATTCCTAGTATCCACAAAACCAAGCATATTTTATTATTTGTTTCTTTTGGATATACATTTTTTTAGAGAAGTTTATCATTTTTTTCACTCCTTAAAATTTATTTTTGAGACGTCTTTTAGGTGTTTTTATGTTATCATCGTTTTGTTTTTAACACAATAGTTGAGCATCATCTGTAATTATATTGTCACTAACTTAATCCAAACTTATTTTCCTATTTTTCAACAAATTATAAACTTGAATAATAAATTTTATATTTTTAACAAAAGAAAAAGAGCCACCGCAATTCGCAATGACTCTATCCGTTTATATTAATCTTTGTCCTTGTATAGATAAAATTTATTTGATGGATAAATTTTAAAGTTTTCTTATTTTATTATATTTTTTATGTAATCTATACTCGGATAAGATATTAATATCTATTCTTTTAATTAATCAATACTAAAACATTCAATTAAATTAAATACTCAAATCGAATTTTCTAAATCTCAACTCAAATTATCTAACTATTAGAGAGTGACCAGTCATTTCTTTTGGCTGTTCCATTCCCATCATGTCAAGTACTGTTGGAGCTATATCTGATAATCTTCCGTCGTCAAGAAGTTTTGCTCCTTTGTATTCTTCTCCAGCTACTATAAATGGAACTGGATTTGTTGAGTGAGCTGTTACAGTTTTTCCTGTTTCAGGATCTGTCATAAGTTCAGCATTTCCGTGGTCAGCAGTTATTATTAAGCTTCCACCTTTTGCTATTATCTTATCAGCTAATTCTCCAACACATTTGTCAACAGTTTCAACAGCTTTTACTGCTGCATCCATGCTTCCTGTGTGTCCAACCATGTCTGGGTTTGCGAAGTTTACAACTATGAAGTCGTATTTATCTTCGTTTAATTTTTCTTCTACGTTTGCAAGTAGTTCATTTGCAGACATTTCTGGCTGTAAATCATAAGTTGCTACTTTTGGAGAAGGTATTAATAATCTGTCTTCTCCTTCATTAGGTTCTTCTACACCACCGTTGAAGAAGAATGTAACGTGAGCATATTTTTCTGTTTCTGCTGCTCTTAACTGAAGTTTTCCGTTTTTAGCTAGGTATTCACCTAGTGTATTTACAAGAGTTTCAGGTTTGTAGGCAACATTAACATCGTCGTTTATAGCTGCATCGTATTCAGTTAAGCATACGAAATATGTATTGAAGTATTCTCTAGCGAATCCATCAAAATCTTTAACAGCTATTGCTTTTGTTATCTGTCTTGCTCTATCTGGTCTGAAGTTGAAGAATATTACAGAATCATTTTCTTTTATTGTAGCTACAGGTTTACCATCTTTTTCGATTACTGTAGGTACTATAAATTCGTCATTTACATCATCTGCGTAAGATTTTTCTATAGCATCTAATATACATTCTGATTTGTTTCCTTCACCTTTAACCATTGCATTGTATGCAAGTTCTACTCTTTCCCATCTGTTATCTCTGTCCATTGCATAGTATCTTCCTGATACTGTTGCAAATTCACCGACACCAGCTTTTTTCATAGCTTCAAGAGTTTCTTTAGCATATCCTATTGCACTTCTTGGATCAGTATCTCTACCATCTGTAAACGCATGAACATATACTTTTTCTACTCCTTTTTTAGCTGCCATGTCTAAAAGACCTTTTAAATGTTCTATGTGAGAATGTACTCCACCATCAGATAATAATCCCATTATGTGTAGTGCATTTTCTTTTGCATTTTCCATTGCCTGACAAAGAACTTCATTAGTGAAGAAATCTCCGTCCTGTATTGATTTTGTTATTCTTGTAAGTGGCTGGTATACTATTCTTCCTGCACCTATGTTTGTATGACCAACTTCTGAGTTACCCATCTGTCCATCAGGAAGACCTACATCTAGTCCACTTGCTCTCATTAAAGTACATGGATAATCAGTAGATAATCTATCTAAGTTTGGAGTTTTTGCTGTGTATATAGCATTTCCGTCGTGTTCTTTAGAATATCCATATCCATCCATTATTACTAATGCTACTGGTTTTTTCATATTTATATCTCCTTAAAAACTATACTCTTAAATCTATCACTTATCGTAATTAATCTAATAGTATTAATTAGAAGTTAAGTAATGCAAGGAAGTCTTCAGCTTTTAAGCTTGCTCCACCAACTAATGCACCATCTATATCGCTCTGTGCCATTATTTCAGCTACATTTGCTGGTTTAACAGATCCACCGTACTGTATTCTAACTTCTTCAGCTAATTCTCCATATAATCCTTTAACAACTTCTCTTATGTAAGCTATTACGTCGTTTGCCTGTTCTGAAGTTGCAGTTTTTCCAGTTCCTATAGCCCATATTGGTTCGTAAGCTATTACAACTTTAGCTAAATCTTCTTTAGCTACATCTTTAAGAGCAGCTTCAACCTGAACTTTAACTACATCTTTAGTTTTGTCAGCTTCTCTTTCTTCTAATGTTTCACCACAGCAAACTATTGGATCTATACCAACTTCTAAAGCTTTTAATACTTTTTTGTTTACTGTTTCATCAGTTTCATTGAAGTACTGTCTTCTTTCAGAATGTCCTATTATAACATAGTCCATACCTATTTCTTTAAGCATTGCTGGTGCAACTTCTCCAGTGAAAGCTCCGTTATCTTCAAAGTGCATGTTCTGAGCACCTATTTTTATATCAGTACCTGCTACTGCTTCTTTAAGGTCTTTTAATAATGTGAAAGGTGCACATATAACTGCTTCAGCTTTATCTGGGCAAGTTTTTCCTTTAACTGCTTCAGCGAATTCTAAAGCTTCTTTTATAGTTTTATTCATTTTCCAGTTTCCTGCTATTATAGGTTTTCTCATGTCTATATCCTCCAAAATTTTATCTATTTTATAGTATGTTCTTCTTATTTTTCGTCTAAAGAAGCTATACCTGGTAATTCTTTTCCTTCTAAGAATTCAAGAGAAGCTCCACCACCTGTAGATATGTGAGTCATTTTATCTCCGAATCCCATCTGGTTAACAGCTGCTGCAGAGTCTCCACCACCTATTATAGTAACGGCTTCTGTTTCTGCCATAGCTTTTGCTACTGCTTCAGTACCTTTTGCAAAGTTTTTGAATTCAAATACACCCATTGGTCCATTCCATACAACTGTTTTAGCTGCTTTAACTTCATTAGCGAATAATTCAGCAGTTTTTGGTCCTATATCAAGACCTTCACAGTCAGCTGGTATATCTCTTCCTTCAGATATCATTGGAGTTTCATTTTCTCCAAATTTAGCAGCGTAAGTCACGTCTATTGGTAATAATAATTTAACACCTTTAGCTTCAGCTTTAGCCATCATTTCTTTTACGTAATCTATTTTATCATCTTCACAAAGTGAGTTTCCTATTTCATGTCCCATAGCTTTAAGGAATGTATATCCCATTCCTCCACCTATTATAAGTGTGTCTACTTTGTCTAATAAGTTGTTTATAACACCTAATTTATCAGAAACTTTTGCTCCACCTAATATTGCAACGAATGGTCTTTCTGGAGTTTCAACAGCTTCTCCTAAGAATTTTAATTCTTTCTGTATTAAGTATCCGCAAGCTCTTTCTTCTAAGAATTCACCAGCACCTACTGTTGAGCAGTGAGCTCTATGAGCAGTACCGAAAGCATCGTTTACGAATATTTCTGCAAGTGATGCTAATTCTTTTGAGAAGTTTTCTTCGTTTTTAGTTTCTTCTTTTCTATATCTTGTATTCTGAAGTAATATTACTTCTCCGTCTTTCATTTCTGCAGCTGCTTTTTTAGCATTTTCTCCTACTACACAGTCATCTGCAGCGAATTTTACTTCCTGTCCTAACATTTCAGATAATCTTTTTGCTACTGGTGCTAAAGATAATTCTGGTTTAGCTTCTCCTTTTGGTTTACCTAAGTGAGAGCAAAGTATTACTCTAGCGTTGTGATCTATAAGATATTTTATTGTTGGTAATGCACCATTTAATCTGTTTTCATCAGTTATTACACCGTCTTTTAGTGGCACATTGAAGTCGCATCTTACTAGAACTTTTTTTCCTGCAACCTGTATATCTTCGATTGTTTTTTTGTTAAGCATTGACATAAGTAATTTCTCCTTTTATTTGAAGTATTTTTTTAAAGTATGACTTAATCATACCTTCCTATTATAAATATACCATATTATTTATATTTTATGTATATCGTTTATCTTTTCCATATCTACAAAAAAAGCCCGAGTCCGCAGTAAAAAAACTACAAACTAGGACTTTTTTCGTCTGAAGTACATTAATAACTCTGTATGTATGGGGGTACATACATCATATTAAGGTTTAAATGTATTCAAGTTTTATATTATAAAGTGTATATAGGTTAACAATTTTAAATTATTTGTTTAATTATTTGCTTAATCCTGCAAAGTATCCTAATGTTCTTATTAACTGAGAAGTGTAAGACATTTCGTTATCGTACCAAGAAACAACTTTAACTAACTGCTGTCCATCTACTTCCATAACTCTTGTCTGAGTAGCATCGAATAATGATCCGTAGCTCATACCAACTATATCAGAAGATACTATCATGTCTTCATTGTATCCGAATGATTCGTTAGCTGCTTCTTTCATTGCTGCGTTTACTTCTTCAACTGTAACTTTTTTACCTAAAGTACAAACTAATTCAGTTAATGAACCAGTTACTACTGGAACTCTCTGTGCAGCTCCGTCTAATTTACCGTTTAATTCTGGTATAACTAAACCTATAGCTTTTGCAGCACCAGTTGTGTTAGGAACTATGTTTCCAGCTGCAGCTCTTGCTCTTCTTAAATCACCTTTAGCGTGAGGGCCATCTAATGTATTCTGGTCATTAGTGTAAGCATGTATAGTTGTCATAAGACCTTTTTCTAAAGTGAATTTGTCGTTTAATGCTTTAGCCATTGGAGCTAAGCAGTTTGTTGTACAAGAAGCACCAGATATAACTGTTTCTGTACCATCTAATATATCACTGTTTACGTTGTAAACTATTGTTTTTAAATCTCCTGTTGCTGGAGCTGATATAACAACTTTTTTAGCACCTGCTTTTATATGAGCTTCTGCTTTATCTTTTGAAGTGAAGAATCCTGTACATTCAAGAACTATATCAACGTTTAATTCTTTCCAAGGTAAGTTTTCTGGATTTCTTTCAGCTGTTACCTGTATTTCTTTTCCGTTAACTACGAAAGCACCTTCTTTAACTTCTATTTCACCATTGAATCTTCCCTGTGCTGTGTCGTATTTGAATAAATGTGCAAGCATTTTTGCATCTGTTAAGTCATTTATTGCTACAACCTCGAATTTTTCTGGCTGTTCCATCATCTTTCTTAATGCTAATCTACCTATTCTACCAAAACCATTTATAGCTACTTTTACCATGTCGCTACCTCCTAAAGTAATTTAAAATTTTTTATTTTTGCGGTTTTACCGTAATTATATACTTATTTATATCCAAGTATTTTCTGAGCACTAAGCTCATCAGTTATAAGAACTAAGTTCTTGTTTATTTCAGATATTGCCATGAAAGCCTCTACTTTTTCGACTCCGGCAAATATCAAAATATTCTCTTTAACTTTTGAGTAGGTATCAAGATCTATACCTACTGTGCTAAGTCTGTGCACCACATTTCCATCTTTATCGAAGTAATAACCAAAAGCTTCACCGACTGCATTGCTATCAAGAATCTCTTTTTTAAGATTTTCATTAAGATGTCTTCTCTCTGCCATCACATCAGCTCTTCCTATACTAAAAACTAATATATCAGTTTCTGTTATATTCTTTAATGTTCTTCTTATGTCTGGAATCTGTGCTAAAGTTCTCATAGCATCTTCTCCAAGCTCATCTGGAATATGAAGTAATTCATAATCTGAATGGATATTTTTTCCTAATCTAGCTGTTATGTTGTTTGACTGAGTTTCAACCTCTGTCCCAACACTTCCTCTAGCAGGAACTACTAATGAATCTTCGAATTTCTTTTCTGTTTTCACAGAATCGGCAAATTCTAACATCGTTGTTCCACCAGTTATCGCTACCTTATCTCCATCTTTTAATACACTTAAGAAGTACTCTGAACCTTCCTTAGCTACATCTTTTAAAACTGTTTCATCATCTTCACAGTTTCTTGGGACAACTACAACTTTCTTAATTCCAAGCTTTTCTCTAACCTGTTCCTGAAGGTTTGTTATACCCATTATATCTACCATAACATCTTTTAATTTTTTAAGAAGTTCTTCTCCTTCTTCTGTTACAGTCATTCCAGATACAGCTACATTTATCAGACCTTGCTCTTTTAAAAACTCTGTTTCTGTTCTAGCAACCCTCTCACTTATTCCTAAGCGATTTGAAAGAGTTCTTCTTCCAATTGGCTGACTAACAGATATTTGTCTGAGTATTATATATCTTCTTTCCATAAGCTCTATCGCATGTGGGATGAGCTTTTTCTGTATCTCTATCAACTTTCTCATAATTACTCCTTCTTGCTTTTCTGATTGGGACTTTTTTTGTCCCCTATGTTTATTTCAGTCCCACAAGTTAATTTTATTGTATAAGATTTGCTCCAATATTTCAATACTTTTTTTGAAAATTATTAAAAGTTTTTTGTTTTTTTGCAAAAGAAAACGATATATCAAAAATATTAGAATTTTAACGTTTGTTTAAACCGTTTTCCCTAAATTTTTCCCAATTTTTTCCTCAAATTGATTCAAATTTTTTAACCAAAATTTAATAGTATTTTTTCTATAATCTATGACAATATTGTGGGAGCAAATTTGACCCTCTATAAGAATTTTATCCATTTTATTATTTCATTTCAATACAAATAATTGTATTTATTTTACAAAAAATAAAACCTCGTACATTGATTTTTTATCTAATCAACATACGAGGTTTAATCTCTCTATTTTTTAATTTTATATTTCTAATATTAGAATTCTTTTCTTCTACTTGAAGACGGTATTCCCATCTCTTCTCTGTATTTTGCAACAGTTCTTCTAGCCACACTCACGCCTTTTTCTTTTAACATCTTAGAAATAGCATCGTCGCTAAGAGGTTTTTTCTTGTTTTCTCCATCTATTATATCTTTAATATCCCTCTTAATTCCCGCACTAGATGCTCCTTCTGATGAATTATCAGTTTCCAGAGCTGCATTAAAGAAGAATTTAAACTCATAAAGCCCAAATGGAGTAAGCATATACTTTCCATTCACCCCTCTACTGACAGTAGATTCGTGAATCTCAAGCTTATCTGCAATATCCTTCATCTTCATAGGTTTGATATATTTTTCACCTTTTTGGATAAACTCCTGCTGCTCTTCTATAATAGCCTCTGCAATTCTAAGAATTGTACTCTTTCTGCTCTCTATATTTTTAATAAGAGTTGCTGCAGAATTTAATCTCTCTTTTATAAATTCCTTAGCTTCTTTATCTGACTCCTTATCAGTCATCATATTCCGATAAAAATCATTTATCTTTATATTGTATACATCCTTTTCATTTGTATGTACAATGTATTTCCCATCAATCTTATCTACAATAACATCAGGCTGTACATAAACACACTTATCATTTGAACAAGCTCTACCAGGCTTAGGATCAAGATGTCTTATAATCTCAATAGCTTCCTTACATTTTTCTATACTTATTTTATACTTCTTAGCTATATCTTTTAGCTTATTTCTTCCGATAAGCTCCAAGTCATTCATAATTATATTTTCAACTATATTATTTGAAATCCCCATTCTCTCAAGCTGAAGTATTAAACACTCAGAAATATTTCTCGCTCCTATTCCCGGTGGATCTAGCTGTTGAACTATATCCAAGCATCTTCTAAAAAGACTAGCATCTACTCTTAACTCATCATAAATTTCCTTATCGTTTATTCTAAGGTACCCGTCCTCATCCAAACTATCTATTATATATTTACAAATTCTTTTTTCCTCAAATGTAAGCTTAAAGTATTTTAACTCATCTATTAAATAATCATATAGATTACTGGTACTTCTTATCATATTTTCAAAATCGACAGCATTCTCAGAACTGTACGGTGCATCATTTTTGTCCTGTCTAATATTGATAGACTCCATATGCTTTATATATTTTTCCCAATCTATTCCTTCTTCATTTTTTTCAGCTTCTAAAAGAGGATTACTCTCAGACTCCTTTCTGATTTCTTCTTCTACTTCTAGTCTACTCATATTAAGGATTGCGAGAGATTGCTTTAGCTGTGTAGTTAAAATCAGCCTTTGAGACTGATTTAACTCCAAAGTATTTTTGAAATTCATAATATAGCCCACTCTTTCTTAAAATATTCTATATATCCGTTTTTTATTAATACCCAATATTTTTCCAATTATTTAACATTTATAATTATATTATATAGCAAAAGCTTGAATTTCTGTATAAAAATCAATGAATTTTGTAATGAGTTTTTATTCAATTTTTTTATATATGCATAAATCTGTTCTATAATTGATTATTATCAATCTAGTTAAACTAAGGCTTATATAAATTTGATATTTCAATTAACCTAGTATAATTCCTATGTTATAATATTTATAATATTTAAAATTTTTGTATTTTATTTTTGAAAGGAGAAATAGATGGCGTATCAATTATTTTTAGATTTGTACGATTGTAATAAAAATAAGATAGATGATTTAGAACTTGTCACAGAAATTGCACATAAGGCTATTTCTGATATAGGTGCTTATATAGTAGAAGAATGTAGTCACAAATTTTCTCCAATAGGAATAACATACATCGCGGTTATTTCTACATCACATTTTTCAATTCACACTTGGCCAGAGTACGGATATGTAGCTGTAGATATTTTTTCTTGTGATAAAAAAGTTCCAGAATCTATTGGAGGGTTTTTAAAAGATGCTTTTGATGCGAAATCAATAAAACAAAATAGATTTAATAGAGATATTAAAGGAGGTGCGGAGTGTGGAATATAATGTCGGTCAATTTTTAAAAGTTGATGAAGTAATCTATGAAATTGTTGGAAAAATCCAGTTTAGAAATTATTCGGATAACTGTACTTGGTTTGAGTATAGACTTCTTGAAAGATTTGGACCTGGTGAGCGGTGGCTGAGTATAGATGATAAGTATAGAGAATACTCTATTTCTTGGACTGCTGGGGAACTTTCACTAGACGGATATCATCAAGTAGATAAAGGAATACGGGAAGTTGTAAGTGTTTCTGGAGATGTAGATATCGACGTTGGTGATAGTGCATCATTTTGTGAATACGAGGATAAAACAGAAGAAAATATTATATCTGTTGAGCAATGGGACAATATAAAAGAATTTTCTAGAGGTTATTACCTAGATAAAAATGAAATCTGTTTTGCAAATACCTCAGATGCAAGCAACTTTTCAACAAATTCATCTAATCCCTCTGCTTCTTCTAGAAATGGTAAAAAGAGAATCAATCCTTTCTTTGTAATAGGAATAGCTATGTTACTTGTATTTGCTATAGGTTTTATAGGAAATATGGTTGGAGGAAAGTCTATTGCAAAATTCTTAAAAAAATCTAACCAATTCACTTATGTTACCTCAATTACAGGAAATGATGGAGAAAAGGCAGATGTGTACGAATCATCACTTTCTAAGGAAGATACAGTAATGACTATTATAGAAGCTGTTGATGGCAATGTTTTAGATGTAGAAGAAGACAAAACTCAAGGAAGTGAAAGCATTGCAATCCTAACTGAAGACGAATACTGCATGGTATATATATCTGTATCAAATGAGGTTCTTGTACAGATTTCAAATAGAAAATACGCCTATACTTCCGATAAAGAACCTTATCACTCATCTGCACATACCCATAGTTATTACAGAAGATACTACTACTCTGCTGCATATTTAGGAGATGCTAGAAGGTATAGAAGACATCATTCTCCTTATGAAAACTACAATGGAGAAAGATTGGATACAGATATGTTTGATCAATATGATTCATACTCAGATAGTATAAAAAGAAACAGTGTAAACTCAAGAACATCTTCTGGTGGTGGATTGAGTAGCGGAAAATAATTTTTTAAAAAGGAGATTAAAAATATGGCTTTTTTAACAGAAATCACTAATATTGCAATATATTCGATACTTGGAATAGTATTTATGATGCTTGGCAACTTCCTTTTAGATTTAGTAGTTCCTTGTCATTTTCCTACAGAAATTAAAAAGGGAAACCAAGCTGTTGGCTGGCTTAGCGCTGGTTCATTTATAGCTATAGGTCTTATTCTTCGCACAGCAATTATGTCACCATCTGCAGAAGCTGTCAGCGAAAGTTTAGCATCTGGCATATTAAATACTTCTCTTTACTTTGTTTTAGGTGTGGTATTTTTAATACTTGGATATGTAGTTGTTAGTCTATTTAATAAACGCTACAACCTAAACGAAGAAATTGGAAACGGAAATGTAGCTGCAGGTCTTATGATGTTCGGTATCTTTATCGGACTTGCACTAGTAATCAGCGGTGTTATCAGTTAATAGGAGATTAATTGATGAAAAAATATAGACTTTTAATGCTTACGACACTTATTATTTCAGGCTGCTCAATATGCTATGAGCTTATAATAAGTGCCGTAAGTTCTTATTTAATAGGTGACACAACTCTTCAATACTCTATAACAATTGGATTGTATATGTGCGCAATGGGACTTGGCTCTTATATTTCTAAGTATATGAAAAACAATCTTTTTAATTGGTTTGTATTTATAGAAATAGGTGTAGCAATAGTCGGTGGTACTTCTGCTTTAATCCTATTCTACGCAAATTTATATTTAGAAACATATCAGATTGTTATGTATATAGAGATAATAGTGATAGGTACATTTGTCGGTGCAGAAATTCCAATACTTACTAGAATTATTGAAGACGATAATGAAAATCTTAGAGTTACTCTTTCATCTATATTTAGTTTTGACTATATAGGTGGACTTGTTGGATCAATAGCATTCCCTATTATCCTCCTTCCACATCTTGGATATTTTGCAACATCATTTTTGATAGGTTGTATGAACACATTGGCAGCAACTCTAATTATTTTTAAGTATTCAGATAGGCTAATAAATCCAAAAGTGTATAGAATATCTGTCGTAATTTTATTTGTTGTTATGCTTCTTGGAATGTTATTTTCAGATAATATTTCTAGTCGTGTCGAGGACGGTTTATATAGAGATAGGGTTATATTTTCAAAACATACAAAGTATCAGCATATCGTAATGACTAAACACAAAGATGATTTAAGACTGTTTATAGACGGAAATATACAGTTTAGTTCAGCAGACGAATATAGATATCACGAGGCTCTTGTCCATGTTCCAATGTCTGAGGCAAAGAATAGAGATAATGTTCTTATTTTGGGTGGTGGCGATGGCCTTGCTGTTAGAGAAATTTTGAAATATAAAGAACCAAGTATTACCCTTGTTGATTTAGACAAAGATATGGTAAATCTTTGTAGGGAAAATAAGCAAATAAAAGAACTTAATAAAAATTCGTTAAACAGCAATAGGCTAACTATCGTTAATCAAGATGCTTATCAGTTTCTAAAAAATACAGATAAGAAATTTGACGTTATTATCGTCGATTTACCAGATCCAAATAATGAGTCTTTAAATAAACTTTATACTAATGTTTTTTATAGACTTTGCAGCAATTCTCTTACAGATGATGGTATTATGACAGTTCAATCTACTAGTCCATATTATGCTGCTAATGCTTTTTGGTGTATTAATGATACTCTGGAAAGCGAGGGATTTTATGTTAAGCCATACCATCTTCAAGTTCCCTCTTTTGGAGATTGGGGATTTAATCTAGCTTCTAAGAAGGAGTTAGATGATATGTTTGAGATAGATGTCGATACCAGGTTTTTGGATGAGAGCAATTTAGATGCGTTGTTTGAGTTTGGTAAGGATGAGATGCCTAGAGGTGAGGTGGAGATTAATTCGTTGTCTAAACCTCGGTTGATAACATACTACTCTGAGGCAGTACGCAACTGGGAGTAATGCGTAAAAATGATGTGAATAATATCCTCGCTCCAGGCTCAGCCGCGTAGCGTCTTCAATTGTCGCTGAGTATATTATTTCACATCCTTCCTTTACTGAGGAGCAATAATATAATTTATACAATGTTGGAAGTGGTAAGCCACTTCCTCTTTTTTTATTCAAATGCGAAGCATCTTTTATTGTACTTGAATTGCACTAGGTCATACCATTCTCTATTCGGCAATACTTATCAAATGGAATTAGGTTGAAAGTGGTGATCCACTTCCTTTTTTATGTAGCCGCATAGCGTCTTCAATTGTTGCTGAATATTTTATTTAGCATCTCTTTTTTCTCGTATAATATGTGTAATTATGTAGTATTATTATATTAGATACAATTATTTTAAGAAGAGGTAGTTATTATGAAGACAGATCCATTTAAAGAATATATAAAAGCATCCGAGCCTTCTAAAGCTATCAAAGGTTATGCATGGAGTACTGCTATTGGTCTTCAAGCTGTGGATGGACTTAAAACATCAAAATATTTAATAGATAAAGCTATAGATAATATTGAGGGGAAAATTTCCATAAAAGAAGCTCAAAATTTAATAGACGCATATTATGAGGAAAAGACTGAGCACTCAGTTGATGAAGAACGTACAGAAGAAGCTGATAAAGTATCTGCTCGCATAGCAGAATTACTTTCTGAAACAGCATTTTCTTTCTCGCCTGCAGAGTATATATCAATCCACAAAAAACTGTTTAATGGTTTATATAAATATGCTGGAAAGATAAGAGATTACAATATTACAAAAAAAGAGTGGGTATTGGACGGGGCTAGCGTGACATATGGTACTGCATCAGAATTAAAAGCTACCTTAGAGTATGATTTTGAGCAAGAAAGAAACTTCAGCTATAAAGGGCTTTCTATGGATGAAACTATTCATCATCTTGCTATTTTTGTTTCTAGGTTATGGCAAATTCACATATTCGGAGAGGGTAATAGTAGAACAACTGCTGTGTTTTTTATTAAGTATTTAAGAACTCTTGGTTTTTCTGTGACAAATGATATATTTGCTGAGAATTCATGGTATTTTAGAAATTCTCTTGTTCGTGCAAATTATACAAATATACAGAATAATGTTCATGAAACGACTAAATACTTGGAGATATTTTTGAGAAATCTTCTTTTAAATGAAAAAAATGAACTACATAATAGAAGTATGCATATTAGTGGACTTTGGGATGATAATTTGAATTTTAAAGATGAAAATTCGTATATTAAAGAAGCAGAATTAAACAATCAATCTATAAATTCGTATATTGAAAGTAAAGAAATGGATATTAAAAACGAAAATTCGTATATTTATAACATAGAAAATAATATAAAATATGTCTTTAGTAGAAAAATAGATAGCTTTTCTACTAAAACATTAAATCATATTCAATTATTATTTGATAGATTTGGATATGATGAAATATTTGGAAGATCTATGGTTATGGATTTACTAGGTCTTAAACCATCAGCTAGCTCTAGATTACTTTCAAATTTATTAGATGTTGGTATTATTGAATCTGTTTCTGGTCATGGAAAAGGTAAATACAAATTTAAGAATAATATATAAAAATTATAATTGTAGGAAGTGGATAACCACTTCCTTTTTTTATGATATAATTTTAGTTAATTTAATTTTTTAATAGAGGTGATTATATGAGAGTTAAACCAAAAGAATTTGATTTAAACGGACGCAAGTTGGTTCTTAGAAATGCAGAGGAAGATGAAGCTGAGATGCTTTTAAAATATTTAAAGCAAGTCTATGCAGAAACACCATTTTTAATTCAAGAGCCAGACGAGATCACTTTTACAATAGATGACGAAAAGAAATATATAAAAGAAAATAACGACTCAGATTCAGATTTGTTGCTTATCGGTATGCTAGACGGAAAACACGTTGGAAACTGCTCCCTTATGGGCAATCATGCGAGAAGGCTAAAACACAGGACAAGTCTTGGAATTGTTTTATACCTTGAATATACGGGACTTGGTATTGGAAGGATTATGATTGAAGAAGTTTGTAAAATAGCTAACGAGAACGGAATTGAGCAGATTGAACTTGAGGTTGCTGCAAATAATAGAAATGCTATTTCTCTTTATGAGAAGTTGGGATTTGAAAATGTAGGGACTTTGCCAAACAATATGAAATACTCTGATGGAACGTATACTGATGTGCATTTCATGGTGAAATATTTATAATTTTATATATACTCTTTATATTTTTAGTTAAAATATTTTTAGGTAGTTTAGTAAATGTATTTTATGATAAATAAAAAACCACTCTACGTCACCAAACATAAAGAGTGGTTTTACTCTTGATATTGAATTTAAATTCTTTTTCAAATTTAAAAGATAACTTTCAGTAGCTACTTGCTACCTATCCATATTATATCATTTTTTATTTAATTAGAATATTTTATTTGAATACATGTATAAAAATCCCCCATCCAATTTAGATGAGGGATTTATTTTTTATTCAGTTTTTAGTTTTCTATTTTTCAAATTCTATTTTGAAATCCATTCCACCAACCTGAACTGTATTTTTTCCTTTTAATATGCTCTTGTCAGATTTTTCATTTACAAGAACTATACCATCTTTTTTAGCTAGAGGAGATGCTGTTAATACGTCAACTAGTTTATCTCCATTTGCTATGTAGACTTTGTCTGATCCTGAGTAGAATTCATTTATAACTTCTTTATTTGTCGCGTATCTGTCTTTTCCTGCTAGAACTTTTGCGTTATATTTATCAGCTATTGATTTATCAACTACATTATCTCCACCAATTACATAGTATTCTACACCAGATTTTTTAGCATGAGTTGAAGTTTTTCCGTTAGTTAATAGTATTGGAGCACCTTTTTTAGCTGCTATTGCTGAAGCTGACATCGCATCTGATTCACCTTTAAATCCGTTAACTACAAATGCATCTGAGTAGTTTCCAAGTTTTTTAGCAACTATTTCTGATGTTTCAACTCTTGTTTTTCCGCCAAGTCTTTCAACTTTTATTCCTACTGCTGTTATTTCATTAGCTACTTTTGCACTTATTGCTGCTTCTCCACCTATTATGTAAACTTTTTTCACTTTTTTGATTCTGTCCATTGTTGCCTGTGGTATAGAGTCTTTTTTAGTTAATAGTATTGCTCCGTTTTCTTTTCCTGCAAGTCCAGAAGCTGCTAGACCGTCAGACATTGATGATTCTGCGTTTACTAGTACTACGTTGTCATATGAGCCAAGTTTGTCAGCTATTCTTGCTGCTGTTTCATATCTGTCTGAGCCTATTATTTCTTCGTGAGTGTATGTTGGTTTTGAAGGATAAGAAGGGTATGAAGGAGTGTATTCGTATTCAACCTTACCACTTCCTGTAGGGTTATTTCCAGTTATACCTCCATTATTTGTATCTATAATTATTTCACCTGCATTATCCATTGTACCATTGTTTTCAACAGGAATTTCTACGTTTAATTTTCCTGTATCTCCAACGTTAAGTTCTGCACCTTTATTTATTACTACTTTACCATCTCCTACAAGATTTAATGTTCCTGTGATGTTCATTGCATCTTCTGAATCTAATGTTAAAGTTTTTCCCGCTGGAACTTCAATAGTAATCTTTTTATCCTTTGGTATGTCTAGTGTTGTTTTATCACCTATTGTCATATCATTTGAAACAACTATTCTATCTTTATCACCTGCTCCTATGTTTCCTGATGCTGGATTTGTAAAGGCTTTTAATGCAGCTTCTGATTCTGGATAGAATATTTTATTTCCATCTGAATTATATATATATTTATAACTGCTATAACCATCCGGTCTTATATCAACTGGTGTGTCATTCCAAGCCCAATAATTTATAGCTGTTTGCCCTGCTGGTAAAATAACTTGCGCACCTTCAGTATCTATAGAAACTACTCCATCACTTTCAGTTTTAAAAGTATTATTTCTTAAATCTAAATTCCGACCTACTTTTCCTCCTAGCTGAATATAATGCCCACTATTATCAAATACAAATGTATTATTTTGAACATTTGCTATATCTTGGAAATAAAATGCTCCTGGATTATTAAATGTATTGTCTGTTATAGTAAAATCATTACTATCTAATTTAGCTAAAGTTGTAATGCATGTAGCCTGAGCATTTGCACCATTTCCAGTTCCTGGAGAAACAGTTAAAACAGAGTTATTAAATTTGTTCCCTTGTATTGTAACTTTTCCATTTATACTTGGTAACATAGTCCTAAAGGCTCCATTAAATTCATTATTTATAAAGTCAAAACTTCCTTTAGTATCCTGAGAACCCATAGATAAACCAAATGACCATTCTAGTACGCCTATTTTAGTATCACCATTATTTGGGTTATTAGTAAACAGACAATTTCCTATTGTTATGTTTGAATTGTTTCCTCCAACTACATTAGAACCACCAGATCTATTTACTACAGAATACTCTACTGCCACTCCATACATATTGATAGTATTTTCAGCTGTACTTCCTATCTGTAAAACACTTCCTGTTTTATCATCATCTTTTGGCTTTAAAGTTGCATTCTTTAGTGTACCATTTTCTAATTTAGTATTTCCTATTATTACATAGTTAGTTTTATCATCTTTTTTCCCATCTATAGTAACATTTTTATTTACAGTAATATCCTCTGTTACATCACCTAATAACTCTATTGTAGCTCCATCATCTGCATTATTTATAGCTTCTGTTAAAGTCGCATATTCTTTATCCCCTATCTTAGCTACATTTTGAGTAACTGAATCTTGAGTGCTCGTATCACTACCATCTGGATTTGTAGTTTCCTGAGATACTACAACCTTATTTGCAGATTTCACATTATCTAGTTCTGCAGCACTCACTATTCCATTCACAGATGGAACTAATAAAGATGCTGCCAATAAAAATGCCAATACTTTTGATTTCTTCTTGTTCATACCAACACCTCCAAAATTGAAACTCTTAATTCTTAATAATAAAAAAAGCACAGAAAAACTACCCTTCTAAAAAATGCAATCTATCTGTGCTCATAATCAAACTTATATAATTTTTTACATCAAAAGAAAAAGACATTAAACTACTCTGTCTGTCTGTCTGTCTGTCTGTCTGTCTGTCTGTCTGTCTGTCTGTCTGTCTGTCTTAAAATTTTCCCAAACAACTAACATAACTGTCAACTCCCATTTGATAATAAAATATTCTTACCCATATTATAGCAAAACAAACGTTAACATTAAACAATTTTACAACATAAAATACAAAAAATTTATACCCTCCTACCGTATCATTCTTTATCAAAATTTCAAACCAAATCACAAACTGCAAAAAAGGGGAGCATATATCATATTCAACGACAATCTACAGACGCTTTCAACTTTGTTATTCGAACGGAGTTCGAACAAAACAAAGAAAGCGTCGAAGCCTGGAGTGAATATGATATTGCTCCCCTTTCTCTATACTACATTTCTTTTAATATTTCCATTAATTCATCTTCATCATAATGATACTTCTTATTACAGAACTGGCAAGTAACTTCTGCCTCGTGGTCTTCCTCAATAATCTCAGCAAGCGCCTTTTTACCCATTGCGATAAATGCCTTCTTAACTCTATCCTTGGAGCAAACACATCTAAATCCTACCTCAACCTTGTCAAGAATTACAGGATCTAAACCTTCAAGCACTAAATTAAGCACATCCTCAGGAGTTAATCCTTCTCTGTACATCTCTGTGATAGATTTTATCTTACCTACATTTTCCTCAAGCTGGCAAATTGTAGCTTCTGTCGCATCTGGCATAAGCTGCACAATAAATCCTCCAGCATGTTCAACTTCATAGTGAGTTGTGTAAACACCTAGTGAAACAGCTGATGGAGTCTGTTCAGAAACTGTGAAATAGTATGTAAAATCTGCTGCTATTTCTCCAGAAACTATAGGACATAATCCATTCACCGGCTCTCTAAGTCCTAAATCTTTTATTACTTTTAAAGTTCCTTCTGTACCTACTGCCCCTGCTACGTTTAATTTTCCGTTTGGATAGTTTTCAACCTGAACATCAGGGTTTGCAACATATCCTCTAACAAATCCCTGGGCATCAGAAGTTGCAAGTATTGTTCCTATTGGCCCGTCACCTTTTATTATAGATGTTAACTCGTCACCTTTATTTTTCATCATAAGCCCCATCATTGATGTAGCTGTTAAAGTTCTTCCAAGTGCTGCAGTTGCAACCTTTGTAGTTCCGTGAGATTTTCTCGCTTCTTCAACTAAATTTCTTGTAGTTGCAACAAATGCTCTAACTTCCCCATTCTTAGAAGTAGCTCTTATTACATAATCTTTCATTAAAATTCTTCCTTTCATATATACAAATTTCTAAAAATTGTTCTTCTAAAATTATTTTTCTTCTAAATCTTATTTTCGCTTACTTATTACTTTCTACCTACAAAGAATACTCTCTCTGCATCCTTCTTTGGTTTTTCAAATGCAAAATCTCCATAAGCTTTGATATCTCTAAATCCTGCATCTGCTAATTTTTCTAAAATATCCTCTGTTTCGTAAGCTCTCTGCTGGTGAACTTCATCAAATCTGTCAAAAGTACCGTCCTCGTTTTTCACAAAGAATGTAAGTTCCATTTCAACTAAATCCTCTTCTGGATCGAAATAGTTCTGCCACATATACACAACATCTTCTCTCTTCTCAGCAAAAGTATTATTTCCAAGCACTTTAGATAATTTATAGTATGAGCTAATGTCAAATATAAATATCCCATCCTCTTTTAAAAGCTCGTGAGCCTTTGAAAATACATACTCTAAATCATCATCATAAGTTAAATAATTGAACCCGTCACAAGCGCAAAGTATGCAATCAAGGTTTGGCACATCAAAATCAAGCTCAGCAATATCCTGCTGTAAAAGAACAAGCTGCACACCTTCCTCTTCTGCCTTTTCCATAGCAACCTCAAGCATTTCCGCAGAAATATCTATCCCAGCTATATCGTATCCCTTCTTAGTTAGCGGTATAGTCAAATTCCCTGTACCACAAGCTAACTCAAGAATATTCTGCACCTCAGCACCTTCACTCTTGATAATATCTTCTATATATTCAACCCATCTATCATAATCGACATCGTCCATAAGCTCGTCGTATATAAATGCAAAATCTCTATACTGATCCATCACAATTCTCCCAACATAATAATATTTTTCTAAAACTAAAACATCTTAAAACCATATAGGTCAAAATATCAAAACTTGAAATATAAACATTTGCACAAAAAATATCCACACTCATACATAGTATATACCTCAAACTCAACATTTCTAACCATAATAGCATAAAGTATATTATATCATAAAAAATACTATAAGCGCCACATACTCCATACTCACTTATACAAAATTAATGGAATATAAAAACATATTCCTTAATAAAAAAATGGTAATAGCCAAAAAACATGACAACACTGCAAGCACCACGCAACTCATCTCATATAAATTATATGTAGAAAAATAAAAATGGCTGTTAGTAAGGATTTTGTACTGAGTCAATATAAGACTTAAACACAAGAAGCTCGCATCGACAATACTGCAAGCGCCACGTAACATATAAATGTGTTACATAAATGGGAGTGGCGCTGAAGCCTAGAGCGCGAGTAATTGTGTTAAGTCTTGACTCATCAAAATCCTTACAACAGCCATCTATTTTTCTATCATATTTTTATATTCCATTAATTTTCTATACACTTCAACCCCATTTAAAATTATCTTTTCATCGAAGTCAAACTGTTCATTGTGAAGTCCCGCAGTAAATCCTTTTTCCTCATTTCTCGTACCTACATTAAAGAAAAATCCTGGCACTGCTCTCTGGAAGAATGCAAAATCCTCTGCACCCATCCGGAAATCTAGTTCCACAACATTATCCCCTTTAAAAGCATCTTTAAACTCTTGATACAAATTATCGTCATTTATCACAGCCCGACACTCATTGCAAACACTCATATCAATCTTACAATCGTACTTAGCTGCGGTAAATTCGCAAATCTTCTTCATTCTATCAAGCACATTTGCATAAACCTCGTCCTTTGCATATCTCACAGTCCCCTCTAAAGACACATTTTCAGCGACAATATTTCTTCTAGCTCCACCTCTTATCTTACCAACTGTGATAACTGCGCTGTCTATTGGGCTAATATTTCTCGAAACAATAGTCTGAAGTGAGTTAATTACCTCAGCAGAAATCACAATTCCATCGATACCATTTTGAGGCATTGCACCATGTGCACTCTTAGACACAATATTTATCTCAAAATCTATTGTCCCCGCCATCATAGGCCCTTTTTTAATTCCTATTACGCCTTCATCAAGCAACGGATTTACATGAAGTCCGTATATCTCATCAATTCCGTAATACTCTATAATTCCGTCTTTCACCATATCTTCAGATCCACCAGGCCCTTCCTCTGCAGGCTGGAATATGAACACAAAGTTATCCTTTAACTTATCCTTATTGTCGTTTACATACTTGATAAGCCCTAAAAGTATAGACATATGACCGTCATGTCCACAAAGGTGCTTAACAGTTCCATCCTTAGACATAAGTCCGTCGATATCTGCTCTAAATGCAACAGTCTTTTGTGCATCTTTACCTTTTATAATTCCTGCAAGCCCTGTTTCTAGCCATTTCTTACTCTCTAAACCAAGTCCGTCCAAAACAGATTTTATATAATCATAAGTCTTAAACTCAACTCGCCCTTCCTCAGCAATACAGTGCAAATTCTTTCTATAATCGTACACACTGTCCTTTAAATACATTACTTTATCTAAACATTCTCCATTACATACGCAATTTTTTTCTTCCATAATCTCACCACCAAACGTCTTTACACAATCTTTTCTAAAATCTATTTATCCATTGAGCCTTTGTACTCAAGCATTGAAACATAGGCATCTAAAGCATTTACACATATCTTTTCATCAAAGTTAAATCTCAAATTATGAAGCCCATTTACAAATCCTTTTTCCTCGTTTCTTGCACCTAGCATAAAGAAAATTCCTGGTACTTCTTCCCGATAATATGAAAAATCATCTGCAATCATCAAAGGATCCAAAATCTCAACTTTGTCATCGCCAACAGCCTCAATAAACTCCTCACAAAGCTCAGAATTATTGTTTACAGGATGATAATCATCTCTAATAGTTACCTTAATCTCGCAATTAAACGCCTTTGAAAAACCGTCCGTAATTTCATAAAATCTCTCCTTAATCTTTGAATAAACTTCTGGTTTAAAGCATCTAATAGTTCCCTCAAGATGAACGTGTTCAGCGATAATATTTCTTCTTGAACCACCTTCAACCTTCCCAATACTAACAACTGCATTGTCTATTGGACTAATATTTCTCGAAACAATAGTCTGCATACTGCTAACTAAAGACGCATAAATCGCAATCGCATCTATCCCAGCTTCTGGAGCAGAACCACCATGGCTGCTCTTTCCGTAAATATCTATCTCAAAATCACCAATCTGAGAAAGGAAATATCCTTCCCTAATACCAACTTTTCCTTCAGGAATTTCTGGATAAATATGAAGTCCATAAATCTGGTCAACTCCATAATATTTCAAAATCCCTTCATTAACAAGAGCCTCGGCACCTCCAGGACCTTCCTCTGCAGGCTGGAATATAAACACAAAATTATCGTTTAACTTCTCCTTATTAGCATTAACATACTCAACAAGACCTAAAAGAATTGAAGTGTGTCCATCGTGCCCACAAAGATGCTGCACACCACACTCAGTCATAAGACCGTCGATATCCGCTCTAAAAGCTATCGTTCTCTTTGCATCCTTACCTCGAATAATCCCAGCAGTACCAGTACCAAGCCACTCGTCATACTCAACACCCAATTTATCTAAATAACTTCTAATATACTCAGAAGTCTTAAACTCCTCTCTACCAAGCTCTGCAACCTTGTGCAAAACCTCTCTATGATGCTTCATAACACCCTCTAAAAATGAAAAATCTCTCAAAAATCTCACCCCTCTATCTCAAAATCTATTTTTTCAACATACTTTTTTAAAATTTTATATACCTAAAACATAACTAAAAAACAATTTATTTATAGTATACATTAAACAAACCTAAATACAAGAAAAAAACAACAAAATTTCAGAATTTTTTCAAAAAAACAAAACACACATACTCCGTCTAAAATATAAAACCTACTTTTATCCAAATATAAGCTCTAACATACAAACTTTTCCCCAACCTCTTCCACCAAACCTATATCCACTCTGTCCTAGCTTCAAAAACACTTCTTCTCTTTTCTAATTTTACTTTACAGGGACTGCTGCGATTTTTTGCTAAGAATGCCTTCTTTTTGCTTTGAATAACAAAGAAATCGAACTCGACAATGCAACTTGATTGCCTGGAGAGGAGATTATTTGTTATTCAAAGCATAAAAAAAGAGGCTTCTGCGAAAAATCGCAGTAGCCCCTCCCATAAGCAAAATTAGCAAGAGAAGAAGTGTTTAGCTAATCCTCCTTTAGCTGTCTCTTTATATTTGTCATGCATGTCAAGTCCAGTTTCTTTCATTGTTTCAACAACCTGATCTAATGAAACAGAATGTTCACCATTTGTTATCATCGCATACTTAGCTGCATCAAAAGCTCTCTGTGCTGCCATAGCATTTCTTTCTATACAAGGTATCTGAACATATCCATAAACTGGGTCACAAGTCATCCCTAAGTGGTGTTCAAGAGCTATCTCAGCTGCATATTCTATATGGTCTATAGAACCACCCTGAAGATAAGCAACTGCTCCAGCTGCCATTGAACATGCAGCACCTACTTCACCCTGACATCCAACTTCTGCACCTGAAATAGACGCATTAGTTTTTATTATATTTCCTATTATACCAGCTACTATTATAGCTTCGTTTACCTGTTCATCAGTTAAATTCATGTAATCTTTCATAGCGAAGAATATACCTGGTAGAACACCTGCAGAACCACAAGTTGGTGCAGTTACTATTATATTACCAGAAGCATTCTGTTCAGAAGCTGCTAGTGCATAAGCGTAAACTAATGTAGAGAAGTCGTTAGTTTTTTTGAAGTTTTCATAGAATACTCCAGCTCTTCTCTTTAAGTGTAATTTTCCTGGTATTACTTCATTAGTAGCTAATCCTTCATCTATTGATTTTTTCATAGCTTCTCTTATTGTATTTATGTGATCCATTATGTCACTATCTTCATTTTCTAAGGCAAAATCAACTAATGTTTTGTTGTTGTCTTTGCTCCATTTTACTATCTCGTCCATAGTACTTAGAGGATATGTTTCTTTAACTGCAGAAGTATTTCTCTTTCCTTCTTCAGCAAGAGATCCACCACCTACTGAGAATACTTCCCACTGTGCAGTAGTATTTCCGTCTTTATCAAGAGCTTCAAGTAGCATTCCATTTGGATGGAAGTCTTTTATTATATCTTCTCTCCATACTATCTCAACTTTTTTAGGAGCTATAGTTTTTATTATTATGTAGTCAGTTAAATGACCAGCACCTGTAGCTGCTAAACTTCCGTAAAGTGTTGCTCTAAAGCTATCTGCATCTGGATTTTCGTTTTTAAATCTTTCTGCTGCTCTCTGTGGCCCCATTGTATGTGAGCTTGATGGCCCATTCCCTATTTTGTATAACTCTTTTAAAGTATCCATTTTGTCCTCCATATTGTATTATTTTAATATTTTTTGCAATGTCTAAAATAAACTTGTTTCATCAAAAAGTTTTTAAGCAATAAAAAATTTTCTAAAACAATTTTATTATAATTTTTTTATTTTATGTCCACTTTTATTATACATAATTTTTTCTAAAAAATATCGCTTTCTTATAAAAAAGTTGACTTTGGATAGAAGTTTTTTAAATCGAATTTTTCTTAATATTCTCATTTGTTATTCAAATTTGTATTGCAATTTTTACTAGAATGTATTATTATTGCTTTAAGAGTTTAATTTAATATCTATAACCTGCGTAGAGGCGCTGTTTTCATCAGTATTGCGAGCTAGTTGGCAAACTTATCTCGTATGAAAGGGAAAATGGCCGAAGAATTTATCTGGGCACAGATTTTTTCTGGGGTAGTATAAAATATATACTGCACTGTCACTTGTTTAGTGTTGAGCTACAAGGTTTACTTTGCTATAAGAATTTATAGACGTACAGAGTATACCTTTGTGCGTCTTTTGTGTATATAGAACTTTTTGATAGTTTATTAACTTTCATAAGCGATGTTGATATACAAATTAACGTAGACCTAATTATTTAGCTTTAAAAGTTTAAAATTGCAGATAGAATATTAAAAATAATGTATAATGTTTATGAGGTGATTTTTAATGAAAAAAGTAAATTTAGCAGTAGTTGGTGCTACTGGTATGGTAGGAAGAACATTCCTAAAAGTTTTAGAAGAAAGAGAATTCCCAATAAATGATTTATATCTTTTCTCTTCTTCAAAATCAGCAGGTAAAAAAGTAACTTTCGCTGGAAAAGAATACACTGTTGAAGAATTAACTGAAGATTCATTTACTGGAAGAAACATAGATATCGCTTTATTCTCAGCTGGAGGTTCTACAAGTGGAAAATTCGCTCCAATAGCTGCAGCAAATGGCGCTCTAGTTGTAGACAACTCTAGTTTCTGGAGAATGGACCCAGAAGTTCCACTAGTTGTTCCTGAAGTAAATCCAGAAGCAATAAAAGAACACAAAAAAGGAATAATAGCTAACCCTAACTGTTCTACAATTCAGGCTATGTTACCATTAAAAGCATTACATGATAAATACACTATAAAAAGAATAGTATATTCTACATATCAGGCTGTTTCTGGTTCTGGCGTTAAAGGTGTTGAAGACTTAGAAGAAGGATCAAAAGGAAATCCAACAGGATTCTACCCACATCCAATAGCTTTCAACTGTCTTCCTCACATAGATTCATTCTTAGACAATGGATACACTAAAGAAGAAATGAAAATGGTCAACGAAACTAGAAAAATCCTTTGTGATAATTCTATAAGAATAACTGCTACTACTGTAAGAGTACCAGTTAAAAACGGACACAGTGAGTCTATAAACCTTGAATTCGAAAAAGATTTCGATTTAGACGAACTTGTAGCTACTTTAGCCGCTATGGAAAATGTTGTTGTTGTTGATAACCCTGCAGAAAACTTATACCCTACTGCAGCTGAATTCTCTGATAGAGATGAAGTATTCGTTGGTAGAATAAGAAGAGACTTCAGTGTTGATAGCGGTGTTAACCTATGGGTTGTAGCTGACAACATAAGAAAAGGTGCTGCTACTAATGCAGTTCAGATAGCTGAAAAAGCTATAGAAATGGAATTAGTTTAAAATAAATTATATTTTTTAAGAAAAGGAGTCGATCTCAAATGTTATTTAAAGGTTCTGCAGTTGCTCTTGTAACACCATTCACAAAAGATAATAAGGTAAACTTCGATAAATTAGCTGAACTTATCGAATATCATATAGAAAATAAAACTGACGCTATAGTTTCTTGCGGTACTACTGGTGAAGCTACTACAATGTCAGATGAAGAAATACTTTCTGTTTTAGAATTTACAGTTAAAAAAGTAAACGGAAGAATACCAGTTATAGCTGGAACAGGATCAAACAATACTATGCATTCTGTTGAATTAAGCCAGAAAGCTGAAGCTCTTGGTGTTGACGGATTATTAATAATAACTCCATACTACAACAAAGCTAACAAATCTGGTCTTAAAAAACATTTCGTAACTATAGCAGAAAGCGTTAATATACCAATAATCTTATACAACGTTCCTGGAAGAACTTGTATGAACATATCTCCATCTTTAATAGCTGAACTTGCTCAGGTTCCTAACATAGTTGCTGTTAAAGAAGCTAGTGGAGATTTAGGACAGGTTGCTGAAATAGCAAGCTTAGTTCCAGAAGATTTCGCTATATACTCTGGAAACGACGATTCAATAGTTCCTCTATTATCATTAGGAGGACATGGGGTTATATCTGTTCTTGCTAACGTATGCCCTAAAGAAACTCACGATTTAGTTGAAAAATATCTTGAAGGAGATGTTGAAGGTTCAAGAAAAATACAGTTAGATTTAGATGCATTAATCGCTGCATTATTCATAGAAGTAAATCCTATACCAGTTAAAACTGCTATGAATTTACTTGGATTTGAAGTTGGAGATTTAAGACTTCCACTTGATAATATGGACCCTGCTAATCTTGAAGTTCTTAAAAAAGAATTAGTAAATGCAGGACTTAAAGTTCAGGCTTAGTAATTTGTAAATCATTGGATTGCAGAAGGTTGGATTTATATCTGATATTTTGCAATCCAATTTTAAATTTATGATATAAAATAATTAAAATAAAATATAAACTTAAATCGAGTTTTTAATTATTATACTTGATGTGCTTAAGTTTTTAATTAGGAGGAAATTATGTTAAAAGTAATATCTACAGGATACGACGGAAAAATGGGAAGAATAGTTGCTGAAACAGTAAGAGCAGACGAAAACTGCGAGCTTACTTTTGTTCAGGCTTACGATAAAAACAAATGTGTACAGGATATAACAATATACGAAAATTTAACTGATTGCGATGAAAAAGGAGACGTTATAATAGACTTCTCTAACCATGCAAACTTAGACAACGTACTTGGATACGCTTTAAGAACTAAAACTCCAATAGTTATAGCAACTACTGGTTTTAATGATGAAGAAATAGAAAGAATACACAAAGCTGCTGAAGAAATACCTGTATTCTTCTCTTATAATATGTCACTTGGTGTAAATATAATGGTTAAATTAGTTAAGGAAGCTGCAAAACTTCTTAACGGATTTGATATAGAAATAGTTGAAAAACACCACAACAGAAAAGTAGATGCTCCAAGTGGTACAGCTATAATGATAGCAAATGGTGTTAAAGAAGTTCTTCCAGAGTCTAATGTTGTAAATGGAAGATCTGGTAGAAGTTGCAAAAGACAGCCAGGCGATATAGGTATAAGTGCTGTTAGAGGTGGTACTATAGTTGGTGAACACGATGCACTATTCTGCGGAGATAGTGAAGTTGTAACTATAAGTCATCAGGCTCAGTCAAGACAGATATTTGCCAACGGTGCATTAGCTGCAGCTAAATTTATAGCTGATAAAGAATCTGGATTCTACAATATGGACGATATGTTAAAATAGTTTTTAATATTTTGGGGATTAGATGTTAGTATATGTTTCAAATGGGGAATAAAGTTATTAGTTAAAGTTATTAAACTAAATTTTTTAAAAAGGGGGTTTACCTAATGGTAAATTTAAACGATGCTTATGAAATAGCAAGATATATAAAGGAAGTTGAGAAAAAGACTCCTGTTAAAGTTTATGTAAATACTGATCCATACAACTTTGAGTCTACTGATGATTATAAAGTTTTTGGAACAGATTCTTCTCATATATTTATCGGGGACTACGATGCTATAATGGCTGCTCTTAATCAGAGAGAGGACTGTATAAGAGATATTCATGTAGAATACGATAGAAGAAATTCTGCTATTCCTCTAAAAAATACTCTTCACGAGTCAGCAAGAATAGAACCAGGCTCAATTATCAGAGATATGGTTACTATTGAAAAGAATGCAGTAGTTATGATGGGTGCTGTTGTTAATATCGGTGCTGTTATCGGTGAAGGAACAATGGTAGATATGAATGCTGTTGTCGGCGCTAGAGGTACTCTTGGAAAAAATGTGCATCTAGGTGCAGGTGCTGTTGTTGCTGGTGTTCTTGAGCCACCTTCAGCAGATCCAGTTATTGTTGAGGACAATGTTATGATTGGTGCTAATGCAGTTATTCTTGAAGGTGTGAGAATAGGAGAAGGTGCTGTTGTTGCAGCTGGTTCTGTTGTTACAAAAGATGTTCCTGCAGGCGCTGTTGTTGCTGGTTCTCCAGCTAAAGTTGTGAAGATGAAAGATGAAAAAACTAGTGAAAAAACAAAACTACTAGATGATTTAAGACAGTTGTAATACTAGGAAATAGAAAAATGGGATAAGGATTACCACTTGCTCCAAGGTCGGACGCGTGTTGCAGTTATTTGCTTTTGTGCTAGTAAAATACGCGTCCTCCATTGTCGCTGCGTCGGTAATTCCTTATCCTATTTTTATTTCCATTATTATTCTATCCTGTCTTTGCATAAGGTTCTTTCTGAAACAGATTGTGATTTTGTTTGGTGGGTTTTTCATTGAGTCTTATTTATTTTTTAGTATTTTTTATTTTATCTTAAGATTTTTTTTATTTTTCAGTTCTAAAATATAGTTATGATTTATTTTAGAGGAGTTGGTTTTATGAGAAAGTTTTTAGATAGTTTTGTTAAGTCTTTTGGATTTTTTATCTGCTGGGCTCTTTTAGTTGGTTTTGTTTCTATTCCATCTAATAATCCTGTTTTATGGCGTTTTTATGCAGAGTTAATCCCTCTTTTATCAGTTATTTTAATGTCTGTTATTTTTTATTTCATAGAAGGTAAAAATATAGCTATCACTCCTATGAATAATCCTTTTAAAAGTATTATTTTGGGTATTTTTACAAGTAGTTTGTGGCTTGGTGTAGTTATTTTAACTCTATTTGCTACAAATACTATTTCATTTGTAGGTAAAAATTCAATAAGTTATTTATATATTTGGGCTATTTCGTGCTTTTTAAACGTTATTATGCAAGAAGTTTTAGTTAGAGGATATATTTATCAATTATTAAAAAGAAATTATAGTATATTTGTTTCTACAATAGTAACTACTACACTTTTCTTATTCTGCCATGGTGGAGCTATTGAAGCAGGAATTATACCTATTTTAAATATTGTCACAATGAGTATTTTTATGACTTTAGCATTAGAATACACTCAAAGTATTATCACTCCAATAATTATTCATTTTGTTTGGAATTTTATAGGTGGAATAATTTTGGGTGGTGTTTCATTAGCTGATGATTATCCTTCTGTGTTTAGACTTGCATATCATAGAAACGAACTTTTAACTGGTGGAGTTTGTAAAATTGAAGGTAGTATAGTTGTTTTAATTATAAATATAACTTTTATTATTTTATTCTATTATTTATTGAAAAAATCTATCTTAAAAAAATAGTATTCTTTTTTTGGTGTGATATAATTAAGTTAACTTAATAGTTAAAGTAAAGGTAAAGCCACCGTTCCTGCGACCAACAGTTTTTCGGTGGCTTTTTTCTTTTTTGTTAGATATACTTAAATAATCTTTATTTTCCCCCTACTATATTTCTCTTTAAAATGTTAAAATTAAGTCATGGAAATTAATTTTTCTGAATTTTTAATTTTGGGGGTAATAAGTATGTTAAGAGTTATTATATGTGGCTATAGTGGCGGCGTTGGTAAGATTTTAAGAGAGTGTGTTGCTAAGGACAGCGAGTGTGAGTTAGTGGCTGGTGTTAGCCGTTCTCTTGAGACAGGTACTTGCGACGGAAATGTTAAGTTATTCAAGAGTTTTGATGATTGCGATGTTGAAGCTGATGCGATAATAGACTTCTCTCATCCTGATAATCTTGACTCTATGTTAAAGTACGTTCTAAAAACTAAAACTCCTGTTGTTATCGCTACAACTGGATTTACTGCAGAACAGGATGCAGCTATTGAGGAAGTTTCTAAGGAAGTTCCTGTGCTTCTTTCTCACAATACTTCAGTTGGTGTGAATGTTCTTATCGAGCTAGTTAAACAGGCTGCTAAGCTTCTTGATTTTGATATAGAAATAGTTGAAAAACACCACAACAGAAAAGAAGATGCTCCAAGTGGTACATCTAAGATGCTTATCTCTGCAATACAGGAAGTTCTTCCTGATGTTAAAGGTGTATTTGGTAGATCTGGCAGAAGTTGTAAAAGACAGCCGGGAGATATTGGAGTTAGTTCTGTAAGAGGTGGAAATATAGTTTCTGACCATGATGTGCTATTCTGTGGTGACAGTGAAGTTGTAACACTTGCTCATCATGCACAGTCTAATGCAATTTTCGCTGAAGGTGCAATATTTGCTGCTAAGAAGATATTAGACAAAGAAAACGGATTATATGATATGAAGGATATATTATAAAATAAAACCGATTGTAATTTGGTTTCATTAAATGATATGCTTAAACTATAAAAGGAGAAATTATAGCTAGTTAGTAAACAATGTTTCTTCTTGAATTTAATTACAAAAGAAAATGTAAAACCACCACTACGGCTAATAGATTGGTGGTTTTTTCATATGCCTTATACAAAAGAGTATATGAAAAAAAGTCTGTAAATTTAATCGCCTTCTATGGTAATATCAA
>NZ_QUGE01000012.1:11253-62453 GCF_003478825.1 Peptoclostridium sp. AF21-18 | reverse complement strand
AACGGCACGCTCCGTGGTGTGAGAGGGGCTACAAGTTAGCCCCTACTTGATTGAGCACGCAATCACGATCATTTGCTCTCCAGGCTCATTGCAAATATTGAACAGCCGTATTTTTCTTATAGTAAATTTATTCAAATTATATAGTTCTATTTGTATTTGAAAGTGGAGAAGTTGTGAAGGAAAGTAAGTTTGAAGAGGTTATTGATGTGGCGCCAAAAGGAATTGGGCTTGCTATGGGAATTGCAGTAACTGTTTTGGCTGTATTAGGAGAGTTGGAAACAAATACTGCATTTATTATGTTGGGAATAGGATTGGCAGGTGTATCAATTTCTTTATTGAAAAATAAAAATTAGAAATTTGAATAGAGATTATTTTATAAATAGAACATACTTTTTTCAAAAGAGATGATATAATTTTTACTATAAATAACTTTTTATTTTGACAAGATTTATTCTTTAACATAAAATATATATCAGATAGCATATAGGGGCTCGAGCGAAAGCAGACTCTATGTGTGCAAATATCGCAAGTATTTTTAGTACTTGCGGTATTTTGTTTATTATATATTTTTAAAGCATTTTTCTTTCCAATCTTTATCAAATCCAGATATACTTATTATTTCTTCAAATGAAATAGAATTGAACTTATTAGAGTATTTATTAATTAGATTTTCTATTTTTTCTATCATTTCTTTATAATCTTCTTTTGGTGTTACCAATTTTAATAATAATATCAAATCAAATAATGTCTTCCCTTTATAGTTATCACCAAAAAATTTAGATAATGTTTTATTACTTTCAACTTTTATAACAAAAAATGAAAATAATACTTCATCATGAGCACATATATTTCTAACATAATTTCCTATTCTCAATAATTGCTGCATTTCACCTGCAGATATTTTCTCTTTTGAATTATAGTCTTTTTTGTAATTTTTACAAATATCTTTACATACTCTATTTTTTATAGTTTCATTTAATGCTGAGAAAAAGTGAGATATGTTCCCAAATGTCATAAAATTGACTAAAACCCATAGCGGTACTGAGCCATGTTTTTTAATATAATGAGAAATTGATGTATTATCTTTTCTTTTTTCAGAATTTATAATTTTAGACAATGTTGCAATATTGCTCAACACATTAGATAAATCAACTTCTTTTGATGAATAATTACTAATATTTAAATATGAATACTCATCAGGGTATTCCTCTGAAAATCTATGTGCACAACTAGTTTTTAACATTTTTTCAAAATTAAGTAAATAATAGAAAATTATATTTTTCAACTCAGAATCAAATCTATATAACGAATAAATTTCTTCTATCGTACATCCATCCTTATATGTTTCTGGCTCTACTAAGTAGCCATTTAAATCTCTTTTTAAAAATATTTTTTTATAACCATTGATTAAATTATAATAATTCACTTTAGATAATATGCTTATGGCTTTTTCTTCATCTGCTATAGTTAAATTTCTTAATTTTAATATTTCAACTTGTTCATCATATCTTTTAAAAGGTTTATTCTGCATATATTTTCTCCTAAAAAAAATGCCCCGTCACGTATGACAAGGGCTTGATCTCTATACTTGAATATTATCATACTTTTAAAAAAAGGTCAAATAATTTCCTTAGGAATAAAAAAGGATGCCACAAATTTGTGACATCCGTGTAAACATTATTCAGTTATTTCTTCTGCTTTATCTAGTTCCCAGTTCCAAGGTCTTTTCTTTATTAAACCATCTGCATAAGGGATAAACATAGATATCAGTGTAAATACTGCTAGAAGCTGCTGATACCATAAGAATGGGAATAGTGCAAGTGGGCTAACTGCACCTGCTGTTAAGCTTCCTGCAAGTAATATCTGTGCTCCATAAGGGATAAATCCCTGGAATATACAAGTCCATATATCTAGTAACGAAGCAGATTTTCTTGGGTCTACTTTGTATTTTCTACTAAGTTCTTTAGCTATTGGCCCAGTTATTATTATTGCAACTGTGTTGTTTGCAACTGCCATGTCAGCAGCTGCAGCTATTGCAGATATACCAATCTGAGCTGATTTTTCACTTTTAACAACAGACTGAATTTTTTCTAATATCCACTGAAGTCCACCGTGCTGAGTAACCATGTGGGCAAGACCACCAGTAAACATTGAAAGTAAGAATATTTCGTTCATTCCTGTAAATCCAGCGTATATGTTCTGTGCAAATGTAAGTGGAGTTAAATCTCCGTAAGCTATACCAACTATACCTGCTACAACTGTTCCAACACCTAGAGTAAGGAATACGTTGAATCCTGATACAGCAAGTCCTAAAACTAGTATATAAGGTATAACTTTAACTAAGTTGTAATCTAATTTCTGTATAGGAACTATAGTTTCTGGTTTACCAAAGAATATTAAAAGTACAAATGTAAGAACTGCTGCTGGTAAAGCTATGTAGAAGTTTACCTTAAATTTGTCCTTTAGTTCGCAGTTCTGAGTTCTAGTTGAAGCGATTGTTGTATCTGATATTACAGATAAGTTGTCGCCAAACATTGCACCACCTATGATTGCAGCAACTATAAGCGTCATATTTAATCCAGCTTTTTCTGCTGTTGCAATTGCTATTGGAGCAACTGTACTTATTGTTCCCATAGAAGTTCCTGTTGCTACAGATATAAATGCCGCAATAATAAATAGGCCAGCAGTTATATACTGAGCTGGGATAAATGATAGTCCAAGGTTGACAGTAGAGTCAACACCTCCCATTGATTTTGCAACTGTTGCAAATGCACCTGCGAATAAATATATAAAACACATTATAAGGATGTTCTCGTTTCCGCATCCTTTTGCAAACTGAGAGAATTTTTCTTCTATGCTTCCTTTAAATATAATGAATGCTACAACAACACCGACAATTATCGCAACTGGTGCTGGTAGCTGGTAAAATGCCATCTCTGTTCCTGATGTTTCTAATATGATACCTACGCCAAGATATAAGAATATAAATACAGCGAAAGGAATAAGGGCTTTACCACTGGGTTTAATTTTTTCGTTTTGATCCATTTTTACCTCCTTTATTTTTTATAAAAATATATGTGCATATTTTGAATTTTGTTTCAAAATGATTTTTCTAAAATAAAACTACATATATTATTTTAATTATACACTAGTATTATAAATCTTTTCAATATAAATCTTAAGTTAATAAAGATTTGAGAAAAAAATATCTATAAAAGATAAAAAAGTTAAGCAAGATTTTTATACTGATAAATAAATTTTCGTTTGGAGAAAATTAACAGTAATTATGTTTTGATAATAGTTGTTTTTGAAATTGCTGAGGAAACGCAATGGAAGGAATAGGGTACGATTAAGTACTCTATTTTTTATTCAAAAATCGAAAAAAATTATCGTTTCGCCGAGATTTATTGACTGAATATTCATCGAATGATAATATAAATTACATAATAATGATTATCAAACAAAAAGTTAATAAGAAAAACATAAACATAAAATAACAGGAGGAAAAATAGATGAGTATTTTAGTTGTAGGCGGACACGAGAGAATGGAGAAAGATTATCTTGAAATGGGGAAAAAATTAGGATTTAAGACAAAAGTCTGTACAAAAAAGGCAAATAAGTTAGCAAATTCAATAGGTAATCCTGATGCTGTTGTAATATTAACTTCTACAGTATCACACAAGATATGCAATATAGTTGAGATGAAGGCGAAAAAACAGAGTATCCCTATTTTTAGAAAAAAGAGCAGCAGCAAGAGTGCATTTACGGAATGTCTTGAAGAAATAAACAAAGAGCTTAAAGCATAAAAAATATTAGTAAAAAAATACAAAACACGATAACATATTTTTTGTTAAATAAAGTATAGTAAATAAAGTGGAGGCTACAAATTAGCCTCTATTTTATTGTTTAGAAAAATAAAAGTTATAGAAATTGTATAATTCTATTGAAAATATGACATTATAAAAATAGATATGTATAAACTGATAATCCTTAGACAACAATATTTTTATAAAAAGAGGTGCTAAAAATGGATGAAATGACAAAAGCTCGCTTAACTAAAGAAAGATTTGAAATGTTAAAAGAAAAGGCATATGAAGTATGTTCAACACTTAGACCATATGAATGGTATTATGATGGTTGTCCATACGATAGAAGTGGAAATGTTAGAAAAATGACACTTGAAGAATTTATAGAAATATCTTACTATGAAAATCCCTTAGAAGAAATATACACGAATGTTTCTGTTGCAACATTTATGTCTGGATATGGACTTAGATGGATGACTTTCGGTGAATATATTAAGAAAGAAGTTGAAGATGAATTTAACAATAAATATATGGATAAATTCTATGATTTTGATAAAGGAGAGTATTATTCTGACGAGCATGAAATAGCGGAAATAGAGGTAGAAGGTAATTCTGAAGAAATGTTTGATTCCTTTATTATAAAAAATAAAGATACATATATTCAATTAATAAAAAATAATTTTTAGAAAATGCTGATGAATAAGCGAAAAAATTAGTGTAGATAATTAATATTATGTATAATAATTTATAGGAATTAACATAAAACCAGTTAAATATAAAAATAATACCACTTACTTTAAATATATTGATTACACTTAAAAAGATAGTATAATAAAAATAAGAAAATAAATAATTGTTAATAATAAGCTATTAATAAGAAAGAAGGTAATACTATGGGACTTTTTAAGAAAAGTATAATATTAGACATAGAAGATCCAACTAAACCTCGGAACTTAGTTGAAATAATAAAAGCAGTCGAAAAATACTGTGAAGAAAATCATCAAACTTGCAAATTTATATCAGACAATGAAGTTGAAATTGATGGTGTATTATATGAAGTTGTTGATCCAGATGGAGTTGTTATGAGAGGAAATTACTTTGTAAAAATAAAAGAAAAGTAATATAAAATATCAAACTAAAAGGAGTGGTATTATGAAAAAAGAGTACACAGTTTTAAGCAATGGAGTAAAAATGCCAAACCTAGCATTTGGAACATTTAAGGTTAATGAGGGCGACGATGTTCAGATAATATTAGATGCTATAAATGTTGGATATAGACATTTTGATACTGCAGCTTTTTACAATACAGAAGAAGCTTTGGGAAAAGCCATTAAAAAATCTGGAATTCCTAGAGAAGAATTTTTTATAACTACAAAGGTTTGGAAGACTTGTATGGGATATGAAGGAGCCAAGAAGTCATTTGAAGAGTCATTAGAAAAATTAGATATGGACTATGTTGACTTGCTACTTATACATTGGCCAAGACCAGATGAAAAATCAGATTGGAAAAAGCTAGATATTGAAACATGGAAGGCTTTTGAGGAGATATATAAAGAAGGAAGAGCAAAAGCTATAGGTGTGAGCAACTTCTTAAATCACCATATGCAAAATATCTTAGATAACTGTGAAGTTGTTCCAATGGTAAATCAGATAGAATTTCACCCAGGATATATTCAAAAAGATGTTGTTGATTTTGACAAAGAGCATGGAATTGTTGTGGAAGCTTGGAGTCCACTTGGAAGAGAAAGAGTATTCAAAGATGAACTTTTAAACAAACTTGCTCAAAAATATGGAAAGTCTGTTGCACAGATTTGTTTAGCGTTTGCGCTTCAGATGGATGTAGTTCCTCTACCAAAATCTTCATCTGCTGAGAGAATGAAACAGAATATGGATATAGATTTTGAACTTGAAAAAGAAGATTTTGAAAAAATAGTTAATATGGAAGAAATGGGATGGTCTGGATTAGATCCTGATAAATTTCAATAAATAGAAATTAAAAAGCTACCGAAAATAAAAATCGGTAGCTTTTTATTATGCAATCTATTGAAAATAAATTTTTAAAACTAAGAAATTATAACTAAATCGAAAATTTTATATTGACGATAAAAAGTAATAGGTTTACATATAATTCAAGAATGAATAATGAATAATAGAAAGTGCATTTTAACAATCATTTTTCAAAAAATTTATAAAATATATATTGAAATATAGCCATTTAGTTTGAAGTTAAAATGAATATAAATTATAAAATGAATTTAATACATATAAAAAAATCAAAATCCTTGAATATACTTGTTAAAATGGTAAACTATTAATGTGATAATTAAAAATATATTTGGGAGGAACTATTTATGAGAACTTTAAGACCAGAATTGGTCCACTCGATGAAGGGTTACTCAGCAAAGTCATTTACTAAAGACTTAACCGCTGGTATTATAGTAGCAATAATTGCGCTTCCTTTATCGATAGCACTTGCACTTGCGTCGGGTGTAAGACCTGAACAGGGGATTTATACGGCGATAATAGCGGGATTTTTAATTTCTGCGCTAGGTGGTAGTAAAGTCCAGATAGCAGGACCTACTGCAGCATTTGCATCAATAGTAGCAGGGATAGTTGCCACAGACGGAATGGACGGACTAGTAGTAGCGACAATACTTGCAGGGATATTCCTTATACTTATGGGAATATTTAAAATGGGAAATCTAATCAAATTCATACCTTACACAATCACTACAGGATTCACTTCAGGAATAGCTGTAACTATATTTATCGGACAGGTAAAAGACTTTTTAGGTCTTACATTCGAAAATTCACCAATAGAAACAATTGAAAAAGTAGCTGAAATTTTTAGAAGCATATCAACGATAAACACTACTGCTCTTTTAGTAGGAGTTATTTCATTAGCAATACTTATTATATGGCCTCATATATCTAAAAAAATTCCGGGATCACTTATAGCAGTTTTAGTAAGTGCTGCATTAGTAAAAGTAATGGACTTAAATGTTAATACAATCGGTGATTTATACACAATTTCATCATCACTACCTCATTTTACAATGCCTACAGTTACATACGATACAGTTAGAAATGTGTTACCAGATGCGTTCACAATAGCAGTACTTGCTGCAATAGAATCACTTTTATCTTGTGTTGTTGCAGATGGTATGATTGGTAGTAGACACAACTCTAATATGGAACTTGTTGCACAGGGAATCGGAAATACAGCATCTGCTTTATTTGGTGGGATACCTGCAACAGGAGCAATAGCAAGAACTGCAGCAAATATCAAAAATGGAGGACGTTCTCCAATAGCTGGTATGGTTCACGCAATTGTACTTCTTATAACTCTACTATTATTAATGCCTTATGCCGCATTAATACCAATGCCTTGTATAGCAGCGATACTATTTATGGTTGCGTACAACATGAGTGAGTGGAGAGAGTTTGTAGATGTAATAAAAGAATCTCCAAAGAGCGATATAATGGTTCTTGTTGCTACATTTACATTAACAGTTGTATTTGACCTAGTTATAGCGATAGGATTTGGTTTAGTACTTGCTTCTGTACTATTTATGAGACGTATGGCAGATGTTACAGACGTTTACGGTTGGAAATATATTGAAGAAGAAGACGAAAACTACGATGAAGATTCAGATACTGGAAACATATCACTAAGATACGTTCCAAAAGATGTACTAGTATTTGAAATAACAGGACCAATGTTCTTTGGAGCTGCGGATAAGATAAATAATGTAATATTTGATAAAACTAAGAAGGCGATAATTCTTAGAATGAGAAGTGTTCCTGCAATGGATACGACTTCACTTAATAAATTGAGAGAACTTTATGCAAAATGTAAGAAATACAATGTTGTTCTTATATTCTCTCATGTAAATGAACAGCCACTTCAGTTTATGGAAAAATCAGGATTTATAGATGATATAGGAAGAGAAAATGTATGTCCTTCTATAGATACTGCATTAGAAAGAGCTGAAAGTATATAAAGAAGATATAAAAATATAAATAAAAAGTGTCATATTTTACTTGATTAGTAAAAAGTGGCACTTTTTTTATACTTATTTTGCTCAAAAATAAAATGGGTTCTTGTTGCTAAAAAAACTATTCAATAATATACTACTTTGTAGTAACCACAAAAATTTTAAAAAAATTTATAAAATCTGTGAACCAAATACAAACGACAATGCTCTTATATACAGATGCATCGATAAAGGAGGTGTTAAGTTTGGAAGATAGAGAACTTGTTGAAAAAGTTGCCAATGGTGATTTTGAAGCATTTGAAGAGCTCTTTAACAAATACAAAGGTACCGCAATGAGAACTGCTTATCTAATATGTGGCAACAAAGCTACAAGTGAGGACATTGTTCAAGAAACATTTGTCCAATGTTATCTAAACATAAGCAGCCTTAAAAATCCGGATTATTTTAAAACTTGGTTTTACAAAATACTTACAAGAATGGCATGGAAACTTTCCAAATCAGATAAAAAGAATGTTCCAATTGATGAAATATTTGCAAAAGCAGAACGGGAACAAAATCACGAAAGCGACAATATGACAAAGTGTCTGGAATCAGAAACTGTTGAAATTGTCAGAAGTGCTGTAAATAATCTCGATGAGAAGTATAGAGCTGTAGTTGTGCTATATTATTTCAACGGATTTAGCGTAAAAGAAATCGCTAATATGTTGGATGTATTTGAAGGAACTGTTAAATCGAGACTTTTCAAGGCTAGAAGGCTTTTGAAGGGGAAGATTGAATCACTTAATTATTTTGGAGGTGTGAACTATGAAAAAGGATAATGTAGATTTAAAAATAAGAAAAGCAATGGTAGATATGTCTGAAGATGTTCAGCCTTCAGATGATATGTTTGAAAAAATAAAATCACAGATAGAATTTGAACAGAGTAGAAAGGAAAAGGTGGTTACTATGAAGAGAAATAGAAAAATGTTAAAAGTCGCATCAGTAGCGTGTGCATTAATGATAACAACTGTAGGAGTATATGCAGGTGGAAAAGCAGTAGGATATTTTGGAAGCTCATCTAGTGTATATAAATATAAAGAAGTACCTACAATAGAACAGATGGAAAAAGAAACAGGAGTTAGAAAAGCTTTTGTAGATGAATTTACAAATGGATATAAATTTGACGGAGCAGTTATTGAAGATTTAAACACAACTGGATCAAATGGAGATACATTAGACAAAACTAAAGCGATGAACCTAGTTTATAAAAAAGACGGTTCTCCAGAGATATTTGTAGATGCTCATAAGAAAATGCCATCAGAAATAGCTTTAGAAGAACAGAATGGATATAGAACAGTTGATGTTAATGGAACAAAATTATTCGTTTCAACTTTAAATATGAGATTTGTTCCAGCAGACCATGAAAAAACAGCAGAAGAAAAACAGTTAGAAAAAGAAGGAAAGATATCTATATCTTGCGGAAGCGATAAGGTTGAAGATAAAAAATCAGTTACAGTAGCTTGGGAAAAAGACGGTGTTAGATATTCTATATCTTCATTATCTGATGAAGGAATGCCAGAACAGACTTTAATAGACATGGCAGAGGATTTAATATAAATGCTATCAGAGCTTAAAGAAGCTATACTACACTACATACCAGTATTTCCAATAGTTTTATTCGTTTTATCAAGATATAAAATGAAAATATACGATTTAAAATTGTACTCGACAGGCAGAGTTTATGAAGGGAATGGGGATTCTAATCTCCATTTCCTTGCTTGCGTTGTATATACTTTTTTAATAACTGGTATGGTTTCAGCTGCTGGGATACCGTCAGTAATAGATTTCGGCTTTGGAATAAATTATTTAAACTTCAACTTTATACCATTTGGGTTTATGCTTCCAATTATGTGGAATGAGTTTGAATCTTTTAAGAAAACTGTAGAAGCAGGATTTTTATTCTCGCTATTTATTGAAATTACACAGATGTTTAACTTTAGAGCGACTGATGTGGACGATTTAATGATGAATACATTGGGAACAGTTATTGGATTTGGAATTTATTATATTTTATTTGTAAAGATTTTTAAAAATAAATCTGGTAATGATAGTTTTAGAAGTAAGTTGAGAATGGGAAGTAGCTATAAATCTGTATTTTATAGTGGGTCTGAGTATGTAGACTTGACTGTGCTGACTATTGTTTCGTATGCGATAATTGGATCTTTAGTTAGAAATTACTGTTTTTTATTTATTTAGTTGTTCAAAATAGCATTTGATGAAAATTTTCGGATGCTATTTTGAATTATTTTTTTATGTTGACAAATAAAGTGTACTAGTTATATAATACACTTGTAAAAAGGTGTATGATACGGCTAGTACACTTTTGGAATATAAATACTAAAAAAGGAGTTGTTGTTATGGATGAAAGGCTATTAAAATATAAAAAAGTTACATCCATTCTATTCATTGTGTACTTCTTGCTGCTTACAGGGATTATCGTCTTCAAAACAGAATTTTCTATAAGTAGCTTAGTTACAGAAAGAAGTATAAACTTAATTCCGTTTAAAGAATCTATGATTGTTAATGGTAAGGTTTCATTTAGCGAGATTATAAACAATGCAATAGTATTTATTCCTGTTGGTGTGTTTACGGCTATGCTTGCAGATAATTGGAAGTTTATAAAAATGGCAGCGGTACCTTTTGGAATAAGCTTGTTCTATGAAATAACACAGTATATTTTTGCAGTTGGTGCATGTGATGTAACTGATTTGATAAATAATACTTTAGGTGGGATTTTAGGGATATTGATTTTTAAGTTACGGAGAAGAGTTCTTGGAGATAAGGCTTTTAAGGTTGTAAATATTTTCTCTATTGTGTGTGTGGTGCTGATAGTGATTATGATGGGAGCTTTAATATTCCTAAATTAAGAAAGAAAATTTTAAAAAAACTAAGTTAGAGATACGTTTAATCTTTTAAAACATATTGAAAATTATTATAAAAAGATACTATAATAAAATTGAGTTCAATATACTCAACAACATAGATAAAAACACAGTTCGGTTGGTAGTCCGGACGCGGAATTTCCGTAAGTAACCTGCCTCCTTGGTTGTCCATTCTATGTATTTTACAATACATAAGGAGGAACAGGATATGAAGAAAGTATCAGAAAAACTAACAATATTTTTTGAAGGACCATTTTGGGTGGGGTTATTTGAGCAAACAATAGACGATAGGTATGAAGTTTGTAGAGTAGTTTTAAATACATCTGAGCCAAAGGATTATGAAGTTTATGAATATCTTCAAAAGAATTATTATAGTTTAAAATTCAGTCCTGCAATTTGTGGAGAAGTTATCTCTGAAAAGAAGATAAATCCTAAAAGAATGCAGCGAAAAATAAAAAGAGAAGTGCAAGGTAATTTTATCGGCACTAAAGCTCAACAAGCTCTTAAATTGCAGCATGAACAGATTAAGAAGGAAAAGAAAATTGCTCGCAAGGAGAGAGTAGAAGCTGAAAAGGAAAGAAAAAGAGAAATCCACATATTGAAAAAGAAAGAAAAACATAAAGGTCATTAATTTAAAAGGGGCTGGTACATTTGTACCAGCCCCTTTTAAGATATGTAATAAATAAATCTTATATAATTAATTCTCTACAAATTGTCCACGACTAATAAACTGCCTTTCTTCTTGATATGGAATATTCTTTATATCTATAAAAGAAATAGGCAAGCTTGCAGACATTAAAAAGCTTTTACCTTGTTGTATCTGAAAATGTATATGTGGCTCACTAGTATTTCCACTGTTTCCACATAAAGCTATTTTTTGTCCTCTTTTAACACTTTCCCCTACATTAACACAAAAGCTATCTTTCTTTATATGAGCAATTGTACTGTATTCATTTTCTGAATGTTTTATAACTATATAATTACCTCTTATATCAGAGCAGGCACATATAGCTTCTTGAACTTCTGGAATAGGAGTATCATTAAAAAGATTTTTTATTTCAACGACAATTCCGTCAGCTGGAGATAAAATAGGTTCTCCATAACAATTATAATCTGTTACTTTTCGACCATCACCTTTAAATGATTTTTCATTTTATAGTATATAAAAATCATAGGCATATCTCTGATTACAAACACCCCAAGAATGTGAATTAGCTTTATCAATTCCACCATTTACAACAAGCCATCTTCCTTCAAAAGGAAGACTATATAAAACCTCTGGTTTATAAGATTTTACATTAGGAAGTCTGAATAAATTTTTTATGTAAATAATAGGTATTCCAATAAAGGATTTTATAAGGTTAGTGCAAGATTACTGTGTTATCATATTATTAAATATAGAAAAATTAAGGTGGTATTATTATGAAAAAAATATTAATAGCAGACGACGATAAAGAATTATGCAAACTACTACAAATAACACTAAAAAGTGAAAACATAGATTCTAAAATATGCTTTAGCGGAATAGAAGCGATCAACGAACTTGAAAAAGACGAATATATTATGCTGATCCTAGATGTTATGATGCCAGGATTAGACGGGTTTAGAACACTTGAAATAGTTAGAGAAAATAGTGATATTCCTGTACTTATGCTAACTGCAAAAGATGACACATCAAGCAAAGTCAAAGGACTTAGACTTGGAGCAGATGATTATATAACAAAACCATTTAATACAGAGGAATTTCTAGCTAGAGTTGACTCATTGATTAGAAGATACAATATGAATAACAAACAGAGCAAAAACACAGAAAATTATAGAGAAAGTTTGTATTTTGAAGGATTAGAAATTTTACCTGATGAATACTCTGTAAAAACTGATAAAGGTATGATTGAATTATTGCCAAAGGAATTTGATGTTTTGTACTTTTGTGCAATTAATCAAGGTAGAATACTTACTAAAAAACAGATATATGAAGCTGTATGGAATGAAAGTTATGCATTTGACGACAATAATATAATGTCCGTAATAAGCAGGATAAGAAAGAAAATAGAAGAGGATTCTTCAAATCCTAAATACATCCAAACTGTGAAGGGCATAGGATATAGATTTAATAAGGTGGTATAAGGATGCAAGTTTTATATTTCTTACTGGCAATCTCTTTACTTTTAAATATAGTTTTGTGCAGCAAGGTAATATCTATAAATAAAAAGATATCTGAATCTATTGAGGTATTAGATGATATAAAAAAAGGCAATGGAAATAGGAAGATATTATCAAAAGACAATGATAATTTTTCTGAAATAATATATAAAATAAACGAGATTGTATATTTATACGAGGAAAAGTTAACAGAATTTAGAAAAAAGGAAAATGCGAATAATCAGCTATTGACTAGCCTTTCTCACGATATAAGAACTCCTCTAACATCTATAATTGGATATACCGATGCAATAAAAAAAGAATTATTAAAGAATGGATTAAATGACAAATACGATTTACAAAATGTAATTGAAAATAATAATACATTAGAAAATAATAACGTTATAGAAAATTATATAGATATTGTAAGAGAAAAATCTTACTCTCTGAAAGAATATTTGGATAATGTATTTGATTGGTTTAAATTAAATTCCAATGAATTCTACTTAGATTTAAAGGATACTGAAATTACTGAGCTTAGTAGAAATATCATAAAAAGCTGGATTGTAATATTCGAAGAAAAGGATATAGATTTTGATATAGAAATAGAAGAGAAAGAGATAATATGCAACTTGGATCAAAATGCTTATGCAAGGGTTATAAATAATATAATCCAAAATGCAGTTGAGCACAGCAAGACTAAAAAAATTCAAATTTCAATAAAAGAAAGTAATAAAAAAATATTTATAACTATAAAAGATTTTGGAGTAGGGATAGAGCCTGATGACTTGGAACATATTTTTGACAGACTTTATAAGTGCGACAAGGCTAGAAATAAAGTCGGAAGTGGATTAGGACTTTACATTACTAAGGAACTTATAGAGAAAATGAACGGTTGTATAGACGTAAAAAGCAAAGTTGGCGAAGGGACAGAATTTGAAATTATATTTGAGATATAAGGTTTATACAAGGTTGGTGCAATGTATATGTTAGGTTTAAGTATTACAATTTAATTAAAGAAAGAGAGGCGATTATATATGAGTGAATATGTAATAGAAACAAAAGGGTTAACTAAAGAATACAATGGAAAAAGAAGTGTTTCTGATTTAAACCTACATATAAAAAAGGGAAGAATATACGGTCTTTTAGGCAGAAATGGAGCAGGTAAGACTACAACAATGAAGATGATTTTAAATCTGATAGATTCATCAGCTGGAGAAGTCATCGTATTTGGAAAAAGTATGAAAAAATACAACAAGGAAATTCTACCAAGAATAGGCTGCTTAATAGAATCTCCTGGATTTTATCCGAACTTAACTGGTACAGAAAACTTAAAAATATTTGCTCAGCTTAGAGGTATTCCTAAAAGAAATGCTATAAAAGAATCACTAGAGCTAGTTGGGCTAAAGTACAATGATAAAAAGTTGTTTTCACAGTATTCTATGGGTATGAAACAAAGACTTGCAATAGCACTTGCTGTTATGCACGATCCTGAGATTTTAATATTAGATGAGCCAATAAACGGACTTGATCCTATAGGAATAGCAGAAGTTAGAACTTTTATAAGAAAATTATGTACTGAAAAAGGCAAAACAATTCTAATTTCTAGCCATATTTTATCTGAGATAGAGCTTATTGCGGATGATATTGGAATTATAGATAATGGAGTTTTATTGGAAGAGGAAAGCTTAGAAGAACTAAAAAATATGAATAAAAAATATATTAAACTAGTTGCACATAATGATTCAAAGGCAGTTAAAGTTTTAGAAGCATGTTTTAATATTAAAAATTATTCTGTTGAAAAGAATGGAACTATAAAAATATACGATTTAGGTATAGTTATTCCAGAGCTGGTTAGAGAGCTTGTGAAAGAAGGTATTGCTGTAGAAGAAATACGGATGAAAGAGGACACACTTGAAGATTATTTCAAGAGAATAACTGGGGGTGCTGGAATTGCTTAAACTAGTTAAATGCGAATTTTTAAAATTAAAGAGGAAAAAATTTATCCCTATTGGAGTAATATTTTCTTTACTTTTTCCAATAGCACTCACTTTTATCGTAAAGGGACAGTTTATTTCGGGAGAGTATTTGAGCCAAAAGGACGCATTTGACTCATTATTTGACATGGTTATAGTGTACGGAATGCAGTTTTTACTTCCTTGTATGTTAGGAATACTTGCAGCTGTAATTTTCTTTGAAGAAAGAGATAACGACACTTTTAAAAATTTAAAGTCAATACCAATAACATCAACACAACTAGTAATTTCCAAGATTATTTTAATGCTTATTTGTTCGATTATATTCTGTTTACTATCATGTATAGCATCAGGAATTTGCGGATTAATCTTCTTTGAATTAAATGATTTTGGATATAAGTTATTAATCTCTGCTGAAATGGGCATACTTATGGGAATAGGTATTTTACCTTTAGTAGTTGTTGTCGTATTTTTTAGTAAAACATATATTTTTTCAATTTTACTATGTATCTTTTGGACTAGCTTAAATACTTTAGCAACAGTTATGTACGATGTTTTACCTAAGTTTGTATTATGGATTTTACCAATTCCTCTTTCTATGTTCTGGTCGTCAAAAGAGCTATTTGAAAGGGGAATGGCATTAAAATTATCAGAGTTTCAAAAGCTCAATTTATTACCAAGCACTTTAGAAACATTTGCCATATTAGGAGTGATTGGTATAATTTCGATATTCTTAATTGATTACATATACAGAAAGAGAAGTGAGTAATATGATTACTATAATAAAAACAGAATTTTTAAAATTAAAAAGATACAATATTATATTATCTGGGATTTTTATGATGCTTTTATCTGTAGTACTTACTATATTTACTTCTACTGCAAATGATGGATCATTTTGGGATTTTAGATATTTGTACGAGCAAGTGATTAAAAACAATATGACATTGATATTTCCAGTTTGTATTACGTTAATTTCAGGATATATTATGAATAGAGAATATGACAATAATACGATGAAAAATATACTTACTGTTCCTATTTCATATAAGAAACTTGTATTTTGTAAGTTGATTGTGTGTGGAGTTGTTTCAATTCTATTTGGATTCTGCTGTTTTATTTTTACGATAATAGGAGAAAAAGTTATGAATTATCCAGGATTTACAGTTAGATATGCTATAGAAGCATTGTTTAGCATAACTGCAAACAGTTTATTCCTTTATATTGCAACAATGCCGATAATAGTATTATCTTGGAGAAAGCAAAAAGGATACTTAGTCGGTGCAATAGCAGCATTTGTCTATGGGTATTCTGGGTTACTAGCATCATCAAAAATGGCTCTAGCAAACATCTATCCAATAACTGCAACATTAGGATTGATAGGGTATAGAAGCTACGACGTAAGTGTAAATTGGAACATTGGACTAAACATAATCTCACTAGCTTTAATGATATTACTATCCATACTAATAACAATAAAATCAAACATAAACCTAGACAACTCAAAAGAAAAAAAGAAAAAGGTTAAAACAAAAAAAGGATGGTAGAATTTATTATCAATATATACTATTCTTAGTTTTCAATATTAAAAAGGTAAATCCATAGTAAAAAAATGGGACAAGAGAAATAACTACTATAAAGCGACAATACTGCAAGCGACTCGCAACCTATAAATGTGTTACATAAATGGGCGAGGCGCTGAAGCCTGGAGCAAAGAGTAGTTATTCTCTTGTCCTTTATTTTAGTGTAAATTTACCTTTCCTTTTATTCCTCTAAATCCCCCTGTGCAAGTAGGGCAAGCCAATACGAATTTGTCATCTATTTCAGAGTCATTTTTTATATTGTACTCAGTAGTTTCAACAAATCCGAATCTATTATAATATTCAGGATCTCCAACTAAGAAAGCTCCTGGATATCCAAGTTCTGCCGCCATCATACATGCGTTAGAAATTAACATACCTCCAACGCCATTTCCTCTTTCTTCTAAAGCAACAGAAAGTGGTGCAACCATAACTCCTTTAAAAATTCCACCGTCGTCAGTTTCAACATCTACCCTTGAAAGAAGTATATGTCCTACTATTTTACCGTCTTTTTCAGCGACAAATTCACATTCTGGAAGATATGTATCTCTCGCTCTTAATTCATAAACAAAATCCTGCTCTGTACCACTAGAAACTTTAGCTGTTTCAAATGCAGTTTTTACAAGATTATATATTTCTTCAAAATCTGATTCTTTTACATTTCTTATTAACATTTTAAATAATTCCTTTCTAAAATTACTTATTTATGAAAACAATTTCATACACTAATTATAATCTATTTATCTAATTTTGTAATCCATTTACCACTACTGAATCGTATAAATACAAGCAGTGTTCTTAAAAGCTGGTCTGCCATAATAGCAATCCAAGCTCCTTCAAGTCCCATACCAAATCCATGAATTAGTACAATTGCAAGTATTGGTCTTAAGAATAGAGAAGTAACTGTTACTATCATCGCAGTAGCTTTGGTATCACCAGCACCTCTTAAAATACCACTTATAATAAACTGAGAACCTTGAGGAATCTGTATAATAGACACCATGACAAGAAGTCTGGCACCTAGATTTACTATCTCAGGATCAGGGTTATAAAGTGAAATTATCTGTCTTGGGAACACGAAGAATAAAAACATAAGTATTATAGAAACTACAGTTCCCATTCTTCTTGAGCGTGTTGCGTATAAATTTGCCATATCGGCTCTTTTTTTACCTAAGCTTTGACCAACTAGAGAAGTTGCAGAAACTGCAAATGCCTGACCATTCATAAATGAAAGTGCCCGTATATTCATACATACATTATGAACTGCAAATGCTAATGTTCCAAGTGATGCTACTGTTTTTGCAAATGCGATAAATCCTACACGCATAACTAACTGTTCAATAAGTGCTGGAACACCTATATCTGAAATCGCAGCCATCATTTTAAAATTAGGTTTTAAACCATCTTTAACTCTAAATATTACATAATTTCTATGTCCAGTAACTGCAACACAAGCCATCATAAAAGCCACAAACTGCCCTAAAATTGTAGCAAGTGAAGCACCAGCAACCTCTAATCTTGGGCATCCAAAGTTTCCGTAGATTAATGCGTAGTTTAAAATTACATTTGCTAAGTTTCCTATTAAATTATAAATCATAGCTGTTTTAGAATTTCCAGCTCCTCTAAGTGCTGCTGTAATTGTACCTGTAAGGGCTAGTGGAAGAATTCCAAGCATTTGTATTTTTAAATATTCTGTTCCTTCTTTTAGTGAAAGGGCATCAGTAGCACCCATAAATTTTATGATAGGCTCTGCTGTGGAATACATTATTAATGAAATTAATACAGATATAAAGATATTTATTAAAATAGCCTGTCTTAAAACAAGATTGGCTTTTCCTTGATCTCCTTGACCTTTGCTGCGAGCAACTAAAGCAGTTGTACCGACATTTATGGAAGTTATAATTGATATTATTAGAAACTTAGGTTGAGTAGTAAGTCCAACAGCGGTAAGCGCTGAGGCTCCAAGACGACCGACCATTATCATATCGACCATAGATGCCAACTGAGTTAGCATAAGTTCTAAAAGAGAAGGCCATGCTATTGTTACGATATCTTTGTAAAGCATCTTAGATGTAATGCCAGAAGGAATTGTTTTACTTGAATTTAAATAGGTTTGCGTGGTTTCTCCAGGCTCCAATAAATCCAATGCTAATTTTTGTTGAGGTTTCAATTTTATCCCTCCCTCTTAATATTTAGTTTTTTATCTTTATATTATAAATTATATCACTTGATTATACTATTTTCTATAAATTCAAAAAAATTATAATATAAAAAGATTATATTATAAAATAATTATATAGAAAGATGTGAATAATTTATAAATAAGCATATCATCTATTTATAATTAATATTATTCTATCAAAAATAAAAAAATGGCATTAAACCCATTGGATAAAATGCCATTAAAAATTCATTATATGAAATCTATTATATACCTGAATTGTTTAGTTTTCTATATATTCTTTCTTGAATGTAAAACCTTTACCATGAACTTCATTTACTTTGCTCACTATCATAAATGCGTTTGGATCTATTTCAAGAACTTTGCTATTTAAAGCAGGTAATTCTCTGTTAGAAATAACAGTAAGAACAACTGGATATTCATTTTTCATATATCCTGTTTCTGCCTGAAGTAGAGTAGTACCTCTATCTATTTCAGTTGATATCATAGTATTTATTTTTTCGTATTCTTTAGAAACTATCTTAACCTGAGTCTGAGATTTACCCATAACAAGCACATTATCTAGTACTAAAGTATAAGTCATAACTAGAAGTATTCCGTATAATACCATTTCTTTGTTTGTAAATAACATCTGAGAAAGAAGTATTAAAAAGTCGAAGAAGTACATACTAACAGATACTGGAATACCAACCTTTTTGTTTATAACTAGTGGAGGTATATCCATACCACCAGTAGATGCACCGCATTTAATAACTATACCTATAGCAACACCTATCATAATACCAGCGCATAAAACAGCAAGTAGATTATCACTTGTCATACCACCATAACCGATTGTCTTTTCAAAGAAAGCAAATGCAGTAGGGTAGAAGAATGTACTTATTAAAGTAGAAAGTGCGAACTTCTTACCTAAAACAAATAAACCTATAAGGAACATAACTCCATTAAAAATAAAAATAAATCCTGACATTGGTATACCAAACTGATTGTATAATAACAATGAAAGCCCTGTAGTTCCTCCTGTAATAAGATTATTTGGCACTATAAACAGAACAACTGCTAAAGCGTAAATAGCATTCCCTATAAGAATTGCTACTATATTAAAAATAGTCTTCCATGAAAAATTCTCTTTCATACTAAACCCCCTTATTAAATTGTATTTTCTGAAAATAAAATATATTTCAATATAATTTTAAAACATAAGCATAAAAGCTCACTATTACTAATTATATAATTAAAATCAACTTAATTCAACACAAATAATAAATACTAAGACAATTAAACAAACTTTTCCAACCATATCATCTTCAAATACACTATGAACTATATAATTTGAATAAAAATATTTTGAATGTCACAGATAATTACTGTAGCAATCCCTTCTTTAGATCCTTATCTTTAATCATTTTAATAATGTGCAAAGGAAAAGACTAGTTTAAATTAAAGCGACAATTCTGCAAGCGCCTCGCAACTCTGAAATGTGTTACATAATCAGAGCGAGGCGCTGAAGCCTGGAGCAAAATTTAACTAGTCTTTTCCCCATATTATTTACATTTAAAGTAAGAAATAAAGAAGGGATGCCACAGCATACTGCGACATCCCAATATATTTTTATTTAATTATATAGCTCTAGTGTATCCTTTTAACCATTCTCTTTCTTCTTCAGTTAAGTGTGGTCCTATTTTTTCGAATACCTGTCCATGGTACCAGTTTAGATAATCTCTTTCTTCTTTAGTCATAAGCTCTGGATCTATACCATCTAAATCTATTGGAGCAAATGTTATAACTTCGAAGTTCATAAACTGTCCGTATAAGTTCTTTTCAGCTTTTTTACAAACTATTTCGTTTTCTATTCTTATACCATGAGATCCTTCTATATAAACACCTGGTTCATTAGTAGTTATCATACCTTCTTCAAGAACAGCAGAGTCAAATCTTTCAGGAACTAATCTCCATCTGAATCCATTTGGAGCTTCGTGAACGTTAAGAACATGACCTATACCATGTCCAGTACCGCACTGATAATCTATTCCCATTTTCCACATAACCCCTCTACAAAGTATGTCAAGGTTGTATCCGTGGCATCCGTATAAGAATTTAGCTAATGATAAGTTTATCATACCTCTAACAACAGAAGTGAAGTGAAGTTTTAATTCATCATTTAATTCACCTAATACAAATGTTCTAGTTATATCAGTTGTACCATCTAAGTACTGTCCACCTGAATCTAGTAAGTATAAGTGTTCTGGTTTTAATTCTACATCAGTTTCTGGAGTAGAAGAGTAGTGCATCATAGCAGCATGTTCTTTGTAAGCTGATATACTTCCGAATGAAGTATCGAAGAAGTCTTTCTGTTCAGCTCTTAATTCTTCTATTTTAGCCTGAGCAGTAAGTTCTGTTATACCACCTTTAGCAACGTTATTTTTTAACCAGTACATGAATTTAGTTATAGCAACACCGTCTTTTATATGAGCGTTTCTTGTGCAAGCAAGTTCTGTTTCATTTTTACAAGCTTTGAAGAATAAAGATGGGTTGTAATCAACTATTTTTTCAGCAACTATATTGTTGAATATAGCGTAGTTTAATTTAGTTCCGTCAACAAGAACTTTTTCTCCAGCTGGTATACCTTTAACGAATTCGTAAACATCGTTGTATGGTAATATTTCTATTTTTTCAGCTGCGAATATAGCTTTTAAATCTTCTGGTAATTTAGTTTCGTCTAAGAATAAGCAAACTTTGTCAGCAGTTATAACAGTGTAAGCTAAAACAACTGGACTGTGAGCTACGTCTCCACCTCTCATGTTGAATATCCAAGCGATATCATCAAGAGTAGTTATTACGTGGTGAGAAGCACCTTTTTCTGCCATTTTTTCTCTTATTCTAGTTAATTTAGATGCTATACTTTCACCAGTGAATTTAACATCTAATGCAAAAGCTTTAGCATCAGATAAAGCTGGTCTTTCTGCCCATATTTCATCTATTAAATCATACTGATATTCTATTTTTACATTTTTTTCAGCTAAAACAGCAGTAAGTTCATTTCCTTCGTTAGCAGATATAACTCTACCATCAAATCCTAGAACAGATCCTTCTGGAAGGTTAGCAACTAAGAATTCAGTTGTAGTAGGGAATCCTTCTACACCCATTTTCATTAATTCTATTCCAGTTCCTTCTAACTGTTTTTCAGCCTGTATGAAGTATCTTCCGTCAGTCCAAAGTCCTGCGAAATCTTTAGTTACTATAACAGTACCAGCTGAACCATTGAATCCACTTATGAATTCTCTTGATTTGAAGTATTCTCCAACATATTCACTCTGATGGAAGTCAGCTGATGGTACCATGTAAGCATCTATATTTTTTGATGCCATGATTTCTCTTAATTTAGATAATCTTTCTCTTATATCCATTTTTTTACCCTCCGTAAAAATATCTATTCTCTGTGTTATTTGAAATACGTTTTCTCAAACACAATTTTAGGATAACACTTTATCATCATTTATACAACTGTTCTGAAAATATGATAAATTTTAAAAATATTGGAATTTCAACATATTTAGAATTTATAGTAAAAAAATATAAATAATCAAAAATCAATAATTTTTTTATATGAAATTTAAAACTGCCAATTTCAAATATTAAATTTATAATGTTATAGTAAATCTCTATTATACTATTAGATAAAACTATGATAAAATAGATAAGTAGACTAATAATGTAAAATAATAATCAAACAAATTATATATATACAAAAAGAGGGAGGAGTAAAGTTAATGTACAGTATAGGCGTTGATTCAGGATCAGTAGCAACAAAAGGGGTTTTATTTGATGGAGAAAAAATAGTAAAAAAAATAATAGTTCCAACAGGATGGAGCCCAATGACTACTGCTAATGAAGTTTATGAAAAATTAAAAGAAGGTATACCAGAAGAAGAAATCAAAAAAGTTGTAGGTACTGGATATGGTAGAGGAGTTATGGACTTTGCTGATAAAAAGGTTACTGAAATAACTTGCCATAGTAAAGGAATTCACTTTATAAATAATGATGTAAGAACTATACTTGATATAGGCGGACAGGACAGTAAAGTTATAAACCTTGATGAAGATGGAAACGTAGTAAACTTCCTAATGAACGACAAATGTGCTGCAGGTACAGGAAGATTCTTAGAAGTTACTTCTAATATATTAGGAAGCGATATAACTAAAATAGATGAACTTGCAAGAGGAAACAACCCAGTAAACATATCTAGTATGTGTACTGTTTTTGCTGAGTCAGAAATAGTAAGTTTATTAGCACAGAACGTTCCAACAGGAGAAGTTGCTGCTGGTATATTAAAATCAATAGCTAATAAATCTACTTCTATGTTATCAAGAGGAGAAATAGTAGACAAGGTAGCATTCACAGGTGGTCTTGCAAAAAGTAGCGAGCTTGTTAGAATGGTATCTGAAATAATAGGAAAAGATATATTCTTAGCTGAAGACACTCAGATAATAGGTGCATTAGGTGCTGCTGTTATAGGATTTGGTAGAAGATAATTTTAATAAAGAAATTTTTTAGAGATATCCAAAAGGGTATCTCTTTTTATATGCAAAAATTTTCAATATTGTAGTTCAAATATGTGATATAATCGAATTATATAATTAATATAAAATAATTATCTTTTCAAATAAAAATTACAAATGAGAAGGGGATTTAACATGAAACAGAAAAAAGTAAAAAAATTAACTCCTATACGGAAGTCTAAATATTTAAGTATGTACGAAATGAAATACGAATCTAAAGACAAATCTGAAAAAACTTGGATGTTAGCTACAAGAAAATCAGAAGAAGAGCTTAACGATATGTATTTCGGCGATGGAAATGACAGAGATGATGCTGTTGTAATGGTTCCATATCATATAGATGAGGACAAGTTAGTGATAATAAGAGAATATCGTGTTCCCTTAGACGATTACGTATATTCACTTCCTGCAGGACTTATAGATCCAGGTGAAGATATTGAAGTATGTGCAAAAAGAGAATTAAAAGAAGAAACAGGACTTGATCTTATTGAAATAAATAAAATGGACAGTGGATTTGGTCTGTACCCATCTCCAGGTATGACAGATGAATCATTCTCACTACTTTACTGCACTTGTAAAGGTGAGCCATCAAATGAATATCTTGAGCCAACAGAAGAAATCCAGACTTTATTAGTAGACAGACAGCAGGCTGTTGAAATATTAAAAAGCAAAGCAAATATGGACGTAAAGGCATTTTTAGCATTACAGATATTTATAGCTGTTGGAAAGGACAACGAAAACTAGGAGATAAAATAATTGAAGATTTTTTATACATATATAATAGGATGTAAAAATAACACATTATACACTGGATATACAACTGACATAAAAAGAAGAATGATTGAACATACAGACGGAACAAACTGCAAATACACTAAAAACTACGGATTTAAAAAGCTTGAGGCATACTTTGAAAGCAGCAGTAGAAGCACTGCAATGAAACTAGAGTGTTACATAAAGAGGTTGACAAGGGCTAAAAAATTAAAAATAATTGAAAATCCGAACACTTTAGTGGAAATGTTTTTGAATGACAAGGGAGAGCGGATAAGAGTTGGTAGTATGAGTGTAGATATTATTAATAATGAAGTATATGAATTAAAAAAAGGTATAGATTAGAAACAATCTATAATAAATAAGAATTATTATTTAGAATTACACGAACGATTATAATATTGACAGATTGTTTATTGGGGTTATAATATATATTATAAGACAATTAAATCTGATAATAGTTCGTGTATTTTTATGAAAATACTAGATAAATTCAAATTATTATTAGAATTATGACGTTAAATTTTTCTAAACTAGAATTAAAAACGGAAGGATACAAATAAACTTATGAAAATAGTAGTTGCATGTACTGGTGGAATGTCTACAGATATACTAGTAGACAGAATGAAAAAAGAAGCAGAAAGCAGAGATATAGCTTGCAATATAGAAGCTATTCACAGAAACAAAATAGAGGAAGTTCTTTCAAATAATGATATAGATTTACTTCTTTTAAGCCCACAGCTTATGGGAGAATTTGATCGTATAAAAGCCTTTGCTCCAGGCGAAACAAAAGTAGAAATGTTAGACATGGTAAAATTTGGTGCTTGCGATGGGCATGCTACACTTAATTTTGCTATGGATTTAATAAACGAATAATATAATAGAGGTAAAAATTGAGAAAAAGCTTTAAGAAAATAGTTAAGGTTATAGCTGCTGTATTTTGTACAGTAGTTATACTTTTATGCGCTTATTTAGGTTGGCTTACGGTGTCTGACTACCAGCCACTATACAAAGAAAACCTAGTAATAGCGCATATGACTGATAAGGAAAACGTTGAGCTAGATGAAAAATACTCTATAACAACATATAACATTGGCTTCGGAGCATATAGCCAAGACTTTGATTTCTTCATGGACGGTGGAACAGAATCTAAGGCTAAAGATAGAGAAACTGTCATGAAAAATATCAATGGAGCTGTAGATGAATTAAACAAAATAGATCCTGACTTTGCATTTGTTCAGGAGATAGATATCAACAGCTCGAGAAGTAGAAAGACCGACCAAAGAGCACTTGTCGCACATGGATTAGATGACGAATATACAAACTGCTTTGCATTTAACTACAAAGTACCATATATTATATATCCATTTGATGATATGCATGGTAAAGTATCTGCAGGACAGGGTACATACAGCAAGTATAAATTCGAAACTGCTGAGAGGATTTCTCTTCCTACAGACCAGAGTTGGCTTGCTAGATTATTTGGTCTAGATAGATGTATGATAGTAAATAGAATAAAAACATCTAACAATAAAGAGCTTGTTCTTATAAATCTACACATGTCTGCATACGACAAAGGTGGAGAATATAGACAAAAGCAGCTTAATATGTTAGAAGAAATACTTGAAGATGAGTACAAAAAAGGGAATTATGTAATAGCTGGTGGGGATTGGAACCACGTTATTCCAACCACTGACATAAATAAATTTGCAAAAACTGAGGAAAGACCAGATTGGTATGATTATATTCCAGAAAACTTCAGTCCAAAGGGATATAGATTTGAGGTAGATGAAAACGTATCTACAAACAGAACTGCTGGAATTCCTTATGATGAAGATGTAAATTTCACAGCTATTATAGACGGATTTATAGTATCTGATAATATAGACGTTGTAGCCAAAAAAGGAAGCGATTTACAGTTTAAATACTCAGACCACAATCCAACAACAATAGAATTTAAATTAAATTAAATTAGAAATAATTAGGAGATGAATAATATTAAATCATCTCCTTTTTTTGTGAAGAAATTTCTATCAGAAGAAATATTTATCTAACTATTTAAAATATTTTTAAGCTAGTATTGACTAATATGAGAAAAGTGATTATAATTTATATATGATAACGAATATCAATATATACAACAATTAAATTTCAATAAATATAAATTATTAATAAAGGGAGTGAATAAATTGCTTAAAAATAATGTAAAAATAGATTTTAATAATAAAACAGAGCTAAAAAATCAAATTGTAGAGGAACTAAAGTCTAAGGGACATAGAATAACTTTTCAAAGAAGATTAATCCTGGATACTATTTTAAGCAATGAAACTCTTATGATAAAAGAGGTATATTATAACGTAAGAAAAAAGGATAGATCTATCGGTTTAGCAACTGTTTATAGATTTATAAAAATCCTTCAAGAAGCTGGAATAATAGATGAAAATGAAAAATTTACTTTTGCTAATGCCGACGACAATGTAGAGTGTGGTGATTGTAGCGTAACTCTTCAAAATGGAGAGGTTGTAAGTATAAACTGCTGCGAGCTATACTCAGCTGTAAAAAATATCTTAATTAATAAAGGATATAATAATGATTTAAAAATAGACAGTATTAACACAACTAGAACGAAAAAATAATTTTTTAGAAGGTTAATAATTAAAATTTCAAATATAAACTAAGACTCTTATACTATAATTGTATGCCAACTCCTAAAAGTATAGGAGTTTTTTATTGTTTAAATATAATCCATTATGAAGCATTTATTGTAAAAGCTTTTCTGTTATGATATAATTTCTTTCAAACGGAGGTGTTGTATATGATAAAGAAGATAACTATGCAACAAGCTATATTTATGCTATCAAACTTACAAAAGAAGGAAGCCAAATTAAAACAGCAGTTTTACGGCTCTTGTAGAGATATACCACTAAAAAAAGATGGTGAATCTGTTGTAAGTCAGGAATTGGTAGAGAAAAATATAGATAGATTTAAGGAATATAAAATATTATTAAAAGATATTGTAAATCTTAAAAAAGCTATACATGCTGGAAACAATAAGGTTGTTTATGAAGGTAAGACATTAAATGAGTTATTAATAGAAGCAAAAATGGGTAGACAGTATTTAAGTCTATTAGAGGTAATGATTCATGATTCAAGAATCAGCCTAGAGCCAAACTTAGGTGTGATAGAATACGGAAACCCAAACATTGAAATGTTTGAAGAAGAAATCGAGTCACTTGATTTAGAAAATAAACTAAATGAACTATCTCAACTAATAGAAAAACTAAACACTGAGGTGGAAATAGAAGTAGATCTAGAAGAGTAATATAAAGGATATGATAATAACTACTCTTTGCTCCAGGCAGTCAAGCTGCATTGTCGCTTTAGAGTAGTTATTTCTCATATCCCAGTTTATAAAATTACTTCTAGTTGGTGATTGGTTGAAAGTTTATAACTTTGCTATAAATTAATTGTTATTTGAAATATAGTAGCCGTATAAAGACGAAAAAAGCTTATTATATAGAAAAACGAATTTCGATTTTACAATTTTCATTAATTTACATATTACGAGTTACGAATAATTAAAAGAACAGTAAATCAATCATTGTAAACAACGAAATTGTACGGCGATGGCTGGATTTTTTCTGGCAAAAACTGAATGGTAGAGAGTTTTGCTTTTAGATTTATCAACTGAGCATCTAATTTAATTCAGGTGCTCTTTTTTATTAGAGCATAGATTAAGATATATTTTTTTATGCCAAAATTTAAAAAGATATGTTATAATAAATATAGAAAAAGAACCACGCAAAAGAGTGGTCGATATAGAAAAGGTAATTTAATAAAAAACTTTATTTTTTACCGTCTCTTCTATTGCCAGTAGAAGGGCGGTTTTTTATTTTATCATAAATTAGATTTATTAATAAGCCGTCTAATACGGGTATTATCGCAATCTCTAACAAGATAATAATAAAATCTTTCATAGTTATCACCTCCTTTCATCAGAAAGTAGGTTTAAACTATCAACCACCCTTTTCTTTACGTGATTCCAAAAGTGATTATAACATATATTTTTAACAAAATGGATGATATTTTAAGCTTTTCAATAAAAGTAACAAAATTGTTACTTTACAGATTAGGTGTACTACCATTATAATACAGTTAATAGCAAAAGTATTTTCAAAAAAGTGTACTGTCTGTGTAGTACATCGAGATAAAAATAATTAAAATCTCACCACACAATCGTGATAGGAGCTGCCGTACTTCTATCAATTATTTTTACCTAGTGTGTACTACACAGATAATACGCTAGCCAAATGAGGAAAAAATTTTTTATAAGAAGTGTACCACATAAATAGTACACCTCGGAAAGGAGAATTTATGTATTTCGAAATAGACTCAAGCTCTCCTATATATTTACAGATAATAAAAAATATAAAAAGAAGAATAATAATAGGGGAATTAATGCCAGGAGATGAGATTCCATCAAGAAGGGAAATGGCATCAAGTTTAAAAGTAAATCTTAACACAGTACAGAAAGCATATAAGGAGATGGGCGATATGGAATTAATAACAACATTTGGAAACCATCAGAGCAGAATAACATCAAACCCAGAGATAATAGCATCTCTAAAGGCTGAGATGGTTAACGAATCTCTTGAAAAATTTATCAAGGATATGAAATCAATAAAGGTTGAAAAAGAAGAAATAATAAAACTAATAGAAAGATTTTACGACTAAAAATAACTAAAATTCGTATAAAAATTTTGCCAATCTATTTTTAAAGGCTATTGATTATGGCAGAAGAGGAGGACAAAATGTTAGAAGTAAAAAATGTCAGCAGATCATTTAGAAAGCTGAGTGGAATAAAATACAAAAAATTCAAAGCTCTAGATGATGTAAGTTTCAATATAGAAAAAGGTAAGGTAACAGCCTTACTTGGAATAAATGGTGTTGGTAAAACAACAGTTATGAAAATAATGGCTGGACTTATCAAACCAGACTCAGGAGAAGTGCTTGTCGACGGAGAAAAATTCAACCAGAATAGCTACAACAAGGTTGCATTTGTTCCAGATATAAACATACACTTCGCAAACACAAAAATATCAGAAATGTTCGAGTTTATGGAAGTATTCTACAAAAACTGGGACTCTGAAATGGCAGAGGAAATGCTAAAAATATTCGGATTAAATGAAGAAGATATAATAGACAACCTATCAAAAGGGAACATAGCTAGAGTAAAACTAATAATAGGATTTGCTCAGAAGCCAGAGTACCTACTGCTAGATGAACCATTCTCAGGAATAGATTTCTTCAAAAGAGAAGAGTTTATAAGTTTAATACCGGAATACATGAATGAAGATCAGGCTATTGTAATCACTACTCACGAAATATCAGACATAGAAAACATAGTAGATGATGTAATCTTCATAGATGAAGGAAAATTAGTAATGAACATAAATGCAGAAGAACTTAGAGAAAGAGAAAACCTATCAATTCTTGAAAAGATGAGGGAGGTATACCAAAATGAGTAAAACACTGGCACTTTCAAATATAGAGCTAAGAAAGAATTTAAAGTTCTATGCTATATACTGTGCCACAATATTGGTATCTATCATAGCTGTTAACGGATACTACATATATATGTCAGCTACTACATACGAATTAACAGAAATGTATAGAAATCAAATCGGCGGAGTATTTTATGGGGCTATGATTCTTGAAGGCAATATGATTATTCATCTTTTATTATCTTTAGGCGTAATGGGAGCTATTTTATACACAGCTGCAATATGGTTAAAAGATTGGAATGGAAGCCATAAAAATATATACACTTATATGATGATTCCTGGAAACAAGATGAAAATATATGTAGCAAAAATGATGAATTCATTATTTTTCGTATATATGGTTATGGTTTGTGAAACAATAGCATTATTTATATCAAAGCTAATATTTAATGCAGTATTTGCATCAAAGTGCAATATCATAGATTCATCATTTAACTCAGATCTTTCATTTGCATCTGATACATTGTTTGTATGCTCAAACAGAGTAGACTTCCTAATAGAAAATATACTTTTTGTATTTGTAGGAATAACAGTAATATCTACACTTATGATAATAATTATGAGCATGAAAAACAAAACTGCAGGATTTGTAGCTTTAGGAATATTTGTATTTATTGCAGCTATTTTAGGAATAAATACAGGAAGTGCAAGTTCTAAAATTTATCAGGTGTTATTGAATATGGGTATAACTGATAATATAATTGTTGCAAATATTATAGTAGCTGTTATTGTTTCGATAATATGCACAGCGATTTCATATTTTCTTTCTAATAGGAAAATGAGCGTGTAAAGGAGGGCTATTATGAAATTAAAATTAAAATCAAAAATAATACCCGTCGGAATAATTGCATCTATCGCAGCTTTTATGATTATATTTGCAAAAGATGGACACAATACTATAAATATTTCGGCAATAAAGGGTAGTTTAAAAGATATGAATGGAATATATGCTGAGTTAGATAAAGCAGATGGGAAATATTCAAAAGTTAAATACTCTATCGGAAAAGAAGGGGTCGTTTCAAAAGTTAAATTACTAAAACAATCTTCTGATACGCAGGATGCCTTAATAACAAAGGTAGGTAAAGATCCTCATGATATGATAGCGTATGTAGGACTTTATCAAGATTTTCCAGAAGTTTCGAGTACACCAGACAATTCTACAAATAAAATAGTAATACTAAAAGCTAAAAACGAAAAATATATACCTGAAAAGGATATGGATGTAGCAGAGAGTGAAAATCAGACATCTGTTGCAGATATAGATTCTACAAAATACGAAAAGGTTATGATCAAATTAAATAGAAGTACTAAATCTGGGAAAGTAAAAGATTCTGTAGAAGTAGGAGAAGGATTCAATCCTAGTTTAAACTATGCTTGTAGAAAAGATGGAAATATACTTCTATTTATAAGCTATACAATGGATGATTCAAGTACGCAGCTTGAAGTATTAAAGCTAAATCCTGAAACATTAGATATAACTACAGAAAGCAAGTTCAATTATAAAGGACTTGGAGCAAGTGGAATATCAATATACGACACATTTATGGATAATGGAAAGGTTGTATATCTTGCAGAGGATTACAATCTAAAAAATGTAAACCAGGAAAAAGTGGTATTCTTTAAATACGATTTAGCTAAGAAAAGCTACTCTTCAATTAAAAGAACAGATTTTAAATTAGGTGATAGCTTTGGATATTCAGTAAATGACGGAGTACTTAGTCTACGGAATGTCTTATCAAGCAAAGATGGGAAAAGATTAGATCAGTACATGATAAATTCTTTTGATATTGATGTAGAAAGTATGACTGTAAAAAGCTACAGCGAATATAAGACAAATAGCAAAATTACAGATTACGACTATCCAGTAAAAGACATATACGTAGATGGCGATAATTTAGTTTATGTTATTTCGGAAATTTATACAACAAATCCTAATGAAATGACTGTATCAGGAGTATCATCACCATCGCTATTTAGAATATTAGATAGAAATTCTGGCAAAATAAAATTTGAAGGTAGAATAACTAATACAGGTTCAAGCTACACTGATAATATAGAAATTCAACTGAAAGGAGATGGATATAATGAGTAATAATATACTGTATCTTTTCGGTAATGAGCTTAGAAAAAGCAAACATGATTATATGATTGTAGCTGTTATACAAAGCTTGATTTGGATAGCATCATATATAGTAGCGATTGTAAAATACAATAATTTATATGTTGATGCATCATCAGCAGGATTAGACTTAGGAACTAGTACAACTGCGGTTACAATATTAGATATGCAAAGATTTGGAATTACGATACTTGCTGTAGGTGTTATTTATGCAGCTTTTATCTGGATGAGAGAGTACACATCAGGACATAAGAGCATATACACAATAATGATGCTTCCTCAGGAAAGACATCATATATTCATAGTAAAATTCTTAAATGCAGTTACTATGTTTTATATGAACTTAATTCTATTCATAGCAATTACAATATTAGTTTGTATAGTAGCTCCATTTGTTATGAAGGGTGGAGTATATATGAACCCATTCACTGCTATGATGTACTCAAGTCTAGCAACAGCAATCTATATGCCTATGACATTTAGAAACTTTTTAGTTACAGATGTGCTAATTGTTGCAGCAAATACATCTTTAATAGCACTTGCATTTTTAATAAATAGATTTTGTATGTATAAAAGCGGATTTGCAAAATTCATGTCTGTTGTTGTAAGTGTGGGTATATTCGTATTTATGCTGTTTATGTCTTTCATATTAGTATATGAAACAGAGGTCATATATATGGCTGTTATTTCGATAGTAGTAGGATATTTTGGATCTAAATATATTCTAAAAAGATTAGAGTTTTAGGAGGGCAGAACGATGAAAATTACAAAACGACGGAAAATGATACTATCTTCTGTTCTCGTAGCAATGGTTGCAATAACTGCTGGGTTTGAGATTAGCTCGAGCCAGGTTATGAAGCCTATATCTCAGACAGGGGATATTAAAGAGATGGGAGATATTTCGCTAGTATCTCAGAAAAATATAACAGGAAGAACAAGATTTGCTACATTTGGCAAAGATGGCAAGAATATAGAATATGGTAAACATTTCTTAACTAGAAACTTTTTAAGCTCAGATATGAGGCTAAAAGAGTACATAGATTTAACTAAGAAAAATATATTTGATACATATGATTTAGCAGTAGGAGATAAAATCTACTTCTTATCACAGAGAATAGAGGATGAAAAATCTTCTCTAGTTGCTAAAATATACGATAAAAAGTCTGGATCTACCGTAGACAAAAAAATTCCTATAAAGGAAAAAGATACTCAGAATATATCACACTTAACTAATTTTATAGAAAAAGATGGTAAATTCTACGCATTAGTTTCATCAAGTGAGGAGTTTGTATCTGTACTTTCTCTTGATTTTGATAAAGAAAATTACAAAATATTAAATACATTTAAAGAAACTGCAGATTTATCTCCAAATCTATTTGTACAAAGCTGGAATTCAAACGATAAATATATATACATATTGATGAGAAACATAAGTGCGCAAGAAGGAGATATAGTATCAAACTCTCTACTTAGATATGATTTTAAATCTAATAAATTCTTAAAACCTCTTCCATTAAGAGGAATAGAAATTAATGACGGATTTGAAGATATAGATACTATGTTCCTTTATGAAAATACTAATGATAAGTTTATCATATACACTGGAAACGCAAAAGATAAACATCTGTACAAAATCACTTATGATTTAGAAACTTTGAAGCTAGAAAATAAAGAAAAGCTTAATTTAGAAATTGATAGTATCATGGCTCAAAGAAGATACAACAATAGATTTGTAGGTAGTACTGCTGATGATTCAAGAATGATGCTTTTAGATGGTAAGATATACTATATTTCAGCAGTTAAGACTAATCTTCTTAGAAATGCAGATTCAATGGGAAGTGACGAAATGAACATAGCTGGAATGAATACATCTACACTTAAAATATTTGATATAGAAAAAAATAAAGTAGTATATGAAGCAGATTTTGATTCATTAGATATAGAGTCACCAGTATTTATAAAAGGAAATAAATAGGAAAAAAGCTGTTGCAAGTTTTGCAGCAGCTTTTTTAGTCTATTCTTTGATTTCAAATATTATCTTAGTAACGTATTGCTCTGGGTCTGAAACTGATAAATCTGTAATTAGATATTCTTCATATACAAATTTACCTAATTTTATATTATTCTCATCTACATAATCCAAAATAGATTTATAAGTTTCATCTAATTTTTCGTATGGACCAATATGTATTCCTGATAAGTATTTTCCTTTTTTTCTTGTATAGATATTTTTTCCTTTCTTCTTATTAGTATAAGTATATAAATAAGTAAATTCCGAATTTGTATCTGTATTGATTAATTTTAGCAAATCAATTTGAAACATTGTTCCAATTTTTTGATGAGCAGATAAGTTATTGCTCTTTAAAAAATTTGCATACTCGATAACAAATTCGCTGAAACTGGTATTAATAGCATCATTTGAATTTCCGCTCAAAAGAAGATTTACCTCATCTAATTCCTCAATAAAAATATTTCCTTCTTTATATTCCAATCTAGAATACTCCATTCCAGCTTCTGCTACAAATTTTTGAACTTCTATATGTTTTTTTAATTTCTTTAAATGCTTTATAGTTTTGTTTATCTCTTTTTCCTTTTCATCCAATAAATCCATAAAAATATCGGGATTTCTCTTTTCCATATAAATCTTTATATCATCTAAACTCATTTTAAGAGTTTTAAGTGTGTTTATCATCATAAATGTATCATATTGGAAATAAGAGTAGTATCTATATCCCTTTTCATCACAAAATGTAGGTTTAAAAAGATCTATCTCATCATAGTAGAATAACACGTGTTTAGGAACATCACATAGAGCTGCAAACTCTCCTGTAGTTAGAAATTTTTCCTTACTCACAAAATCAACTCCTTTTATTTATAGAATTAATATAATCACTTTAAAATATTTTCTAAAATTTATCAAAAATAATACGGAAAATTTATTTTTTTTATCGTTATTTTTATACTACAACATATTAAAATTATAATCAATATTTAAAATTTATTTTTACAAATGTTGAAATTTCAATTCACACATATCTATTTACAATATATTATTAATTGACACAATTTACTATTGACTATAAAGTAACCTTATACTATAACATAATAATTAGACAATTTAATATTTTAAGAAAGGAATGATGCTATGAGACTTATTTTACATTATATGAAAAAATACAAACTTCTAGTTTGCATCAATATAATTTCTGTATTCGGGTTTGTCCTTACAGAGCTTGGAATTCCAACAATATTAGCTGATATGATAGACTTTGGTGTATCTACAGGAAACAAAGCATATCTATACGGTGAAGGTTTAAAAATGGCTGGAATTTCAATACTTGGAGTATCTGGAACAATCCTTTTAGGTTATTGTTGTTCCAAAATTTCAACTAGTATCACACACGATATTAGAAAGGATATGTATGAAAAGATACAACACTTTTCACATGAAGAATACAACAAATTTAAGATAGCGAGCCTTATAACTAGAGTAAACAACGATGCATTCCAAATTCAGTTATTCGTAAACGTGCTTTTAAGAACAGCACTTATGACCCCTGTTATGCTAGTTACAAGTCTTTTCCTTACTTACAGATCTAGTGTTCAGCTATTTTCTGTAATATTTGCGACTATACCTCTAATAATTATCGGTGTTATCTTTGTTGCAAAGGTTACAGGACCTATATCTGAAAGACAGCAGGCAGGACTTGACGACATGAACAGAATATCTAGAGAAAGTCTTACTGGTGTTAGAGTTGTCAGAGCTTTCAATAGACAACACACTGAACAGGAAAAATTCTTAGAAACTAATGAATTCTTCACTAAAAACTCTAAGAGCCTATTTATGATAATGCAGCTTACTCAGCCAATATTCTTCTTAGTTATGAATATTGCTGTATGCCGGATATTCTACTTTGGAGCAAATCTTGTAAGTCAGAACGCACTAGAAGTAGGTAGAATGGTCGCTTTCCTAGACTATTTATTCCACGCTATGATGTCTATGATGTTCTTCTGTACAGTATTTATGATGTACCCAAGAGCAAATGTAAGTGCAAAGAGAATTAATTCTGTTCTTAATAAAGAGCTTTCTTTAGTAAACGATTCTAAAGCTGAAATAGTTGACAAAGATATAAATACTATTTCTTTCAATAATATAGGATATGAAAAAGAAGGTAAAAAGATATTAGATAACATATCTTTTGATGCAAAAACAGGTCAGACAATAGCAATTGTAGGAAGCACAGGTTCTGGTAAGAGTACTCTTTCTAAACTAATTCCACGTCTTTTTGATTGTACTAGTGGAGAAATTATGTACAACAACACAAATATAAAAGACTTCGATGTTGAAAGATGGAGAGAAAAAATTGGTTTTGTCGCTCAGAAGGCGTTCTTATTCAAGGGAACTATAAGAAGCAATGTATGTTTTGGTAAAGCTGATGCCACAGACGACGAAATAATGGAAGCTCTTGATTTAGCTCAGGCTACAGAATTCGTAGCAAGTAAAGAAGATGGTATTGACTCTGTAATAGAAGAAAATGCTGCTAATTTATCTGGAGGTCAGAAACAGAGACTTTCTATAGCTAGAGCGGTTATAAGAAAACCAGATATATACATTTTCGATGATGCATTCTCAGCACTAGACTTCAAAACAGATGCAGCTTTAAGAAAGGCATTAAAACCTGTAACTAAAAATGCAATTATGTTTATAGTAGCTCAGAGAATTTCTACTATAATGGATGCAGATAAGATTTTAGTTTTAAATCATGGTAAATTAGAAGCAGTAGGGACTCACGAGGATCTTATGAAAAACTGCCCTCTTTATAAAAATATTGCTGAGTCACAGATTGGAGAGGAGGCGATAGATTATGGCGAAGAAGTTTAAAAGATTCGAGTCTATAAATACTCTATTGAAATATTTAAAACCTTACAGACGTGGGTTTATAATTTCGATAGTTATGCTTGTTGTAACTTGTGCTGCAATGGTAACTTCTCCAAACGTTGAAGGGATGATTACAAACAGTATATTAAAAGATGTAACGGATATAGCTAAAGGCGTTCCAGGAGCTCGTTTCCACATGGAAAATGTCGTAAAAATTATCATTTTACTTCTATTTATATATGCTGTTAAAACAGCTGCTCAGATGATAAGTATGATTTGTATAACAAATTCTATCCAGGACACAATGAGAGATTTAAGAAATGCATGTATAGAAAAAATCAACGCACTTCCTGTTAAAACTCTTGACTCTCATCCAAAGGGAGATATACTGAGTAGAATAACAAACGATATAGATGCGATTTCAAATGCAATGCAGCAGACATTTATGAATGTAATAAGTGGTGTACTTATGGTTTGTTTTGCTATATTTATGATGTTTAGAGTAAATTTAGTTATGACATTGTGCGTACTAGTTATAATTCCAATTTCTTATATTATCATCAAAAAGATAGCAAAAGTTTCTCAGGAAAGTTTCGATGTTCATCAGCGTGCACTTGGTGATCTTAGTGCAAATGTAACAGAAAGTTTTTCTGGATATAATGAAATAATTCTTTTTGGTAAACAGGAAGAATCAGTAAAGAAATTTGAGAAAATCAACGAAAATATAAGAGAAACTGCTTATAAAGCACAGTTCTTATCATATTTAATGTCGCCTCTTTTATCTTTACTTACTTATCTTGCAATAGGTGTTGTTTCTGTAATAGGAACAATATACGCAATAGGTGGTGTGATAACTGTTGGTCAGCTTCAAGCATTTGTTAGATTTATCTGGCAGGTAAATGAACCGCTAACACAGGTGTCTCAGTTATCATCTCAGATTCAGTCGGCATTATCTGCAATGGACAGAATTCATGAATTTATAGAATATGAAGAAGAAACAGATGTCGAAGTAAAAGAAATGATATTTGATGGAAATGTTGAATTCAAAGATATAAGATTTGGATATGGTAAAAAAGAAGTACTTCATGGAGTTTCTCTATATGCTAAAAAAGGTGAGACTGTTGCGATTGTCGGGCCTACAGGTTCTGGTAAGACTACAATAGTCAACCTACTTATGAGATTCTACGATCCTAACAGCGGAAGTATTGTAATAGACGGAATTGATTCAATAAACATCAATAGACGTACTTTAAGAGATAATATAGGAATGGTACTTCAGGATACTTGGTTATTCACAGGAAGTATAAGAGAAAATATCAGATTTTCAAAACCTGATGCAACTGATGAAGAAATTGAACAGGCTTGTAAATACGCAAATGCAGATGAATTCATCTCTACACTTCCAAATGGATACGATACTGTGATAGATGAAGAAGCCGACAATATATCTCAGGGTGAAAAGCAGCTTCTAACAATTGCTAGAGCAATCTTAAAAGGTCCAAAAGTTCTTATACTTGACGAAGCTACTAGCTCAATAGATACAAAAACTGAAAAAAATATACAGGATGCTATGGACTACCTAATGGAAGGAAGAACAAGCTTTATAATCGCACATAGATTATCTACAATTAAAAATGCAGATAAAATTCTTGTGTTAAAAGACGGAAATATAATAGAATGTGGAAACCATAACGAACTTATGAAAGAAAATGGATTCTACGCAAACTTATACAACTCACAATTTAATAATTAGTGACTATAAAATGTAAAAAATAGCAGAAAAATTATGACCTCTTAGATTCGATTCTAAGAGGTTATTTTTATGTGTTAATATAAACTATCCTTTAATTGTTTTTGTGTCCTTAAAATCGAAATTTGAGAAAGTATAAAAACTGCGTATAATCTATAAAATGCGCAGTTTATATTGTAACCGTTGGAAACACTGGGTTTCAGGAATGAAGATTTTTGAACGTAAAAATAACACGCAGTTTATTTTGATAAAAAGCGCATTTTATGTTACTATATAGTTAATGGTGGTTGAATCAAATTTTCTAATTTTTATACTCATTTGCGTATTGAACTTATAGACAAACTTCTCTCCAGGCTTCGACGTGCGTGTATGTAAATTATCTTGTTGCAATTAAAACCCACGTCTGCAGATTGTCGAGTGCGTTTTGTCTATAAGATTCAATACTATAAGTTGATTGTATTGATTAGAAAATTTGATTCAAACCACCATTTGAGAAGTTACTAAATTCAAAGCATATTTTTTAGTAGTTTATAAAAATGAAATAAATTTATACTAGATTATTAAGGATACAAACATATAGTTAACATAACAATATTATGTTAACTATATGTATAAGGAGGATAGTATGAGACCGTTAGAGATTTATGAGTATAGTCAGATTATGGATTTGTTGGATAGTGGTTTTCAGTATAGGGATCATGAGAATAGGAAGAGGACTTTTAGGCCAAATCCAAAGGTGAAGATGGCTCTTTTTTTAGAAACAAATTTAGGGCTTAGAATTTCTGATATAAAGAGATTGAAGATAAAAAACTTCAAAGGAAGTAGGCTTGAGATTACAGAGAAGAAAACCGGTAAGCTTCAGTACAGAGAGATTAATCCTGAGATTGTTGATATTGTAAAGGATTACGCTATAGAGAATGGACTTAGGTTAAATGATAATTTACTTGATATTGGGATAAGAAATGTTCAGCAGCAGTTAAAGATTATTACAAATTATCTTGGACTAGAAAATATCAGTACACACAGTTTCAGAAAGTTGTATGCTACACTTCAATACGAGAAAAGCAATGGAAATATTGAGCTTATAAAAGAGCTGTTGAACCATACAAGTATTGCAACTACTCAGAAGTACATAAGAGTTAGTCAGCAAGAAATAGACAAAGCAAGTAGAGAATTCTTACTTAAATAAACACATTAATTACACATACTAAGATTAAATACATATATAACACTCTTTGAATTCATAGATTCGTTACACAACAGTGATATATTTGAAACTGTAATTAAAGGTAATGATTTTGCGAGATGAAAAATAATATAGACTAAACTCTATTATTTCAAGGGGGTCAATATGTGTACAGCAATAACTTATAAAACAAAAGCACATTATTTTGGTAGAAATTTCGATTATGATATATCTTATGGGGAAAAAGTGGTGGTAACACCTAGAAATTTCCAGTTTAAATTTAGAAAAGAAGGTATTCTTAAAACTCACTATGCCTTTATAGGAGTAGCTGCGGTAATAGACGATTATCCTCTATATTACGATGCAACTAATGAAAAAGGGCTTAGTATAGCAGGGTTGAACTTCCCTCAAAATGCTTTTTATGGAGATTTTATAGAGGGAAAAATAAACATATCTCCATTTGAACTTATTCCATGGATTTTAGGTAGTTTTGCTACAATAAAGGAAGCTAGAGAATCACTAGAAAATCTAAATCTTGTGAATATAAACTTCAACAATCAGCTCCCACTATCTCCACTTCACTGGATGATATCAGACAAAAATGAATGTATAGTAGTTGAAAGCGTAAAAGATGGATTAAAAATATACGACAATCCAATAGGAGTTATGACAAATAGCCCTACTTTTGACTATCAAATGTTCAACTTAAACAATTATCATAACATATCAACAAAAGATCCAAAAAATCTATTTTCAGAAAAAGTTGATATGGATATCTATAGTCGTGGGATGGGAGGTATTGGAATGCCTGGTGACTTATCATCTATGTCACGTTTTGTAAAAGCTGCATTTACAAAACTAAATTCTGTAGCAGGGCATTCTGAAGATGAAAGTGTTTCCCAATTTTTCCATATTTTAGGATCTGTTGAGCAGCAGAACGGTCTTTGTGATTTAGGCAATGGAAAATACGAAAAAACAATATATTCATCATGCTGCAATATAGATGAAGGTATCTATTACTATAAAACATACAACAATAGTCAAATAAATGCAGTTGATATGAATAAAGAAAATCTTGATAGCTCAAATTTATGCGCATATCCTCTAATAAACGAGCAAAATATCAATCTTGTGAACTAAAAATAGCTTACCCCTAATATAAGCTCTTATTTTAGATTTTAAAAGAATTTATTTTTTCGACAATCAAACACAAGAGAAAGATTTTACAAGCACCTTAAAAACGATTTTAAAAGGTCGTTTTTTGAGGTGTTTTTTTATTATTTTAAAATTAAGCGACATAATATTATTATGTTAACTATAAAATTATAAATTTTACAAATATGTTTAAAATTAATTCAATTTGGGTATTTTTATTTCCAACCCAGTATTTATATTGAGGAAAGGGAGTTAACTATGTCAGAAATAAAAAATATCGAAAATACAAAAAGCGACTTTGAAATAAATGAAGAAAGCAAATACATAAAAACATATTTATTTATAAAAGGATACGCTGTTGCAAAGAATTTTCAGCAGACTATAATTGCTCTATCTTTGGCAAAAAGATTGCATGAGGGACAATACAGACGAGGTGGAGATCCATACATAACGCATCCTTTGAAAGTATGTAATACTTTGATTTCTTGTGGAATAGAAGACGATACTATTTTAGCAGCTGCACTTCTTCACGATGTTTTAGAAGATTGCCAGGATAAGCTAAAAGATAACGGAGAGGAATTTGTAACTGAGTACGGATTATCTCGTGAGGTTTTAGAAATAATCACAATACTTACCAAAGAATCTGGAATATCAGATGACGAACTCCAGGTATATTTTGATGGAATAAAGAACAATGGAAAAGCTCTTTTAATAAAATTGAGCGATAGACTTCATAATAGCTCAACATTATACTCATTCCCTTATGAAAAATTAGTTAAATATATTGATGAAACAGATAGATTTATCATACCTATTGCAGATTATGGTAATGATTATTATCCAGAATACACAAATGCAATCAACTTATTGAAGAGCAATATATTCTCTTTGAATAGAAGTATGCGTATAATGCTTGAAAAATCTGAGTATCAGATAAGTGTATTGAAAAATGAAATTGAAGAATTAAAATCAGAGATTGAGAAGTTAAAAAAATAAAAATTTAAAATAACATAGAAACGTAAAAAAGAGCAAGGTTATTATAATAATTAATAATTTCTTTGCTCTTTTTTTATTTTACTATTTTATAAAATTAATTTGTTAAAAGTGTTTATTTACAAATTTATCAAAATATGTTATCCTATTTGTATTAATATAAGAACTTACAAAAAGGGGGATTTATTTTGCAGAGGATAAAAAATAATTTTAAAAAATATAAAATCACCTATCTAGCTTTTGGAATTGTCGCTATATTTTTTGTGATTCTTGGGATAAAATACGGTTTCACACAAAAAGGTATATTAACTGGACTAGCAGAATTCAGCATAATTGTTGATGGAACAGGCCAAAAGACTATACTAATTGCAGATAAAATTTTAAATCTGTTAATATTACTTTTAGCTTGCATAATAATAATTAAAGAGGGCTTAAATATTTTTAAAAATCGTATATATAAAAAAATGGATATAGAAGATGACTGTTATGGAGATATTGTAAATTCTTTTTTAGATTTAAAAAGTTCTAGAGAAAGTATAAAAAATTTAATAAAAATACTTACTTTATTAATATTATTATTCCTATATGATAAATTATCTTCAATAGAAAGCATAGATTATTCTATGGGATATGATATGTTTAAAAACATTTCAAATTATATAGTCATACTTCTTCTTTACTACAGTAGTGTTTCATCAGCAAAAGTAGAACTTATGGAAAATATAGGAAATTTAAAAGACGATGAAATAGTATGTTTTACTGCTTTTTTAAAAGCTAATGAAGATATAGAAAGTAAAAAAGATATAGATGAATTACTACAATATATCAAAACTGTAAAAGCAGAAGAAGATATAGAAGATAAAACTTATAAAATGTCTAAATTTAGATATCAGTTGACAATCTTTGCTTTTATAATTGCGATAACTCAGTTCATTTTAACATTATCTAGTTTATAAAAAATAAAAATTATTATAATATAAAATCTGATATTTTGGTAAAACTCATATAATTTTAGAAATTATTATCTAAAATTATATGAGTTTTTTTGCATTATATACATAAAAAACTACCGTTCATACAATAATCAACAAATTTTAATTCTAAACTGATAAAATAAATATAAAGAAATTTTAATTAATCTAAAGATTACTTAAAGAAAGATTTGAATTACTTCTAATATAAATATAACTAGTATATAATTAAAAAAGTAAATTAAAATCAAGAATATAATTAGAAAGAGGTATATAATGAACAAAAAATACGTAGCAATAGGATTGGTTGCAGTTCTTCTGGCTAGTGCTGGTGGTGCTGCATACTATAAAAAAACACATGAGGCATCTATAAATGTACTTGGGACTACAGACATACATGGTGCAACTTCAAGGGCAATGATAAAATACGTAGAGGATAAAAGAAAAAATGGTGGAGCTGATTTAGTTGTCGACTCTGGAGATTTTTGGGGATCAGAAACTTATGAAATGCAGGAATGGTTTGATGGAACTAGACCTACATTTGATGAAAATGGACGAGTAAGATTCTATGGAAAGGATCTAGATGGGGATGGATTCAATGAAACAGACAGCGATATAAACGGTGATGATATACCAGATATGATAGTTGAAAAGATTGGAGAGCCTCGTCAAGGTCAAGCTCCTTTAATAAGGGATTTAGAAAAAATGAAATTTGACTCAGTTACTTTAGGTAATCACGAATTTGTAGAAAATAGCCAAGAAGAATTTGATTATTTAGTAAATGAACTTAATAAGGCTAATATTTCAGTACTTTCAGCAAATCTATACAATAATAAAACAAATAAAAACGTTGTAAAACCTTATATAGTTAAGGAAATTAAAGAAGGTCCAAATACTATAAAAGCAGCTGTTCTTGGACTTACACTTCCTGAGGTTGCCGAGCCATATAAATGGGAAGAAGGTAAAGAAAGACCAACTTACACAGGTGATTATAGTTTAGCTTCTTTAGAGCAGTACAATAACCAGTATAGACTTGATGATTTAGTGAAGGAAGCAAATAAATGGACAAAATACATAAAAGAAAATGAGAATCCAGACGTCGTAATACTTACAGTCCATTCTGGGGAGGAGCCTAAAAAGCCTAGACATCCTGGAAATAAAGTGAAGGAAATTGCGAGAACTGTTGAAGGAATTGATGCAATAGTTGCTGGACATACACATATAACTATTCAGCAGCATGAGTTTAAGAACGAAAAAACTGGTAAAAAAGTTCTAGTTACTCAGCCTTCTGCTAGAGGTGGAGGAATTTCTGATATAGATTTAAATCTTAAAAAGAAAAATGGAAAGTGGACTGTTGTTTCTGCAAAGAGTAAGGTTAAAGAATTGGATATATTTGATGGAAGTAAGGTGGACTATGAAAAAACTCCTATGAGCGAGGTATACAAAAAAGGATATAGATTATAATAAGAAAGAAGAGGAGTGTCGCAATTCTTTTCAACAACAAATTTTGCATTCAACACAATTATTTGCTCTCCAGGCTTCAGCGACACGCACTTTTATGTAACACATTTATAAGTTGCGTGTCGCTTGCAGAATTGTCGATGCAAATTAATTTGTGTTGGCCTACAAAAATTTCTCTAAGTAGACAAGTTTGTTTTTTTATGTTATTATCAAATAGTGTTGTGAAATACGTTATTTTTTTATATAACAAGGAGGTTCAAGATGTAAGATGATTGAAAAAAGTATAAAAACAGATAGAGGCAATATATATTATTGGATTAACGAAAATAATTCTTCTAATGCAATTGTATTTTTACATGGTCTTACAGTTGACCATACCCTTTTTAATATGCAAGTTGAATTTTTTTCTAAAGATTATAAAGTAATAACTATAGATTTACCACTTCATGGTAAATCAATTGGATATAATGATTTTTCAATAGATAATGCAGCTAGTGATTTAGCAAAATTAATTGAAAATGAAGATATTTCAAGATATGCAGTAGTAGGTCAATCTGCTGGAGGATATTTTGCACAACAACTAGCTAATATAGACTCAAAAGCTGCTTGTTTTATAGGTGTTGATACATCTCCACTTGGAAAGGATAATTATAAAAGTTTAGATCTATTTTGGGTTAAGCATTTTAGCTCTTTTGCAAGTTTTTATCCTTATAACTATTATTGTAAAATATCTTCAAAGCAAGCATCTATTACTGATAACGGCAGAAAAAATATGTATAATTCCTTGATAAAACTTGGTAAGAAAAATATGCTTGTTACATCAGATAAAATATACAATTCTTTTGCTACTCATGATAATGTTGAATTAAAATGTCCAGTTCTTTTAGTTTATGGTGATTGTGATAAAGTAGGATATGTTAAAAAATATAATGAATTATGGAATAAAAGTAAAAACTATCCTATTGAAATAATTCCAAATGCAGGACATAATTCCAACTACGATAATTATAGTTATTTTAATGAAATAATAAATAACTTCATTAAAAAAATCATATAATAAATCAAAAAAATTATATAAATCCAATATTGCCTCAACAAAATAAAGGAGGCGATTTTATGACAATGATAAAAGTAAATAATTTAACTTTCTCATATCCAGGAAGTTATCAAAATATATTTGAGGATGTAAGTTTTACAATAGATTCCGATTGGAAATTGGGATTTGTTGGAAGAAATGGTAGAGGAAAGACTACATTTTTGAATATCTTATTAAACAAATTAGAGTATAAAGGAAGTATTTCATGCGATATGGAGTTTGGATATTTTCCATATCAAGTAGAAGATATTTCAAAAGATACGATAGAAATAGTAGAAGAAATATGCAAAACAGATGAAATCTGGGATATTTACAGAGAATTTTCTCTGCTTAGGATAGATGATTATGTTCTGTACAGACCTTTTGAAAGTTTATCGAACGGCGAGCGAACAAAAGTTCTATTAGCAGCAATGTTTATCTCTGAAAATAAGTTCCTATTATTGGATGAGCCTACAAACCACTTAGATGTAGGTGCTAGGAAGATTATTTCAGAGTATTTAAAATCTAAAAAAGGCTTTATTTTGGTGTCACACGATAGAGAACTTTTGGATAATTGCTGTGATCATATCATTTCTATAAACAAAACGAACATAGAAATTCAAGCAGGGAACTTCACTTCTTGGTGGAATAATAAAATTATGCAGGATAATTTCGAGTTAGCACAGAACGAAAAGCTAAAATCTGAGATAAAAAGGCTCGAAAAATCCGCATATAGAACAAATGTTTGGTCATCTAGAGCAGAGAAAGGTAAGAAAATGACTGCCGATATGGACTCAAAACCAGATAGAGGATATGTTGGACACAAGGCTGAAAAGATGATGAAAAGGTCTAAAAGCATTGAAAATAGACAGCTTAAAGCAATTGAAGAAAAAAATAAGCTGCTACACAATATAGAAAAGTATGACGACATTAAGCTCATATTTGACGGATATAGAACAAATGTTCTGTTAACTGCAGATAAGCTATCTTTTAAATACCCTAACTCAGATAAAAATGTGTTTGAGAATTTGACATTCGATATAAGAAAGGGAGATAGAGTTTGTGTGTTTGGAAAAAATGGATGTGGAAAATCTACTCTTTTAAAAATCTTAATCGGAGAAATAGATTATAAAATAGGAATTGAAAGTTCTGATAAAAAAGAAGGATATAGCATAGAAGGATTTTTATCTATAGGAAGTGGACTTAAGATTTCTTATGTATCTCAGGATACATCATTCTTAAAAGGAAGCTTATCTGAATTTGCTAGAGAGAATGGATTAGATGAGTCGCTGTTTAAATCACTACTAAGAAAATTAGATTTTTCTAGGGAGTTATTTGAAAATGATATGTCTAGTTTTAGTGAAGGGCAGAAAAAGAAAGTACTAATAGCAAAGAGCTTATCTGAGAGAGCACATCTATATGTTTGGGATGAGCCACTAAATTATATAGACATATATTCTAGAATTCAGATTGAGGAGCTGCTACTTAGATACGAGCCGACGATAATATTTGTCGAACACGATTCTACATTTGCTGAGAAGATTGCGACAAAATTTGTAAATTTATAAATAGATTGGTAATAAAAAAGCATTTAATTTTGTTAATTAAGTGCTTTTTTTATATATTTTTTTTAGTTTAGGATATATAATAATATTATAAATAATCGTGTTATATTAAAATGAATATTATTTTTAAAACGATTAAATATACAATATTTTAATTCACATTAATTTACAGAAAAGAGAGTGATTAACCTTGCTGCAAGTTAAAAACATACACAAAGAATACAGAACAGGGCCTCTAGTTCAGAAGGCACTTGATGATGTCAGCCTAAATCTTAGAGATAACGAGTTTGTTTCTATTTTAGGACCAAGCGGATCTGGAAAAACAACACTTCTAAATATTATTGGTGGTTTGGATAGATACGACGATGGAGATTTAATTATAAACGGAATTTCGACGAGGAAGTACAAGGACAGAGATTGGGATTCCTACAGAAACCACACGATAGGATTTGTATTCCAGAGTTACAATCTAATTCCGCATCAGACAATTTTATCTAATGTCGAATTAGCACTTACAATATCTGGGATAACAAAATCTGAAAGACGTGAAAAATCTATACGGGCTTTGGAAAAAGTTGGACTTATAGACCATATTCATAAAAAGCCAAATCAGCTTTCAGGTGGTCAGATGCAGAGGGTTGCAATTGCTAGAGCACTTGTAAATGACCCTGATATACTTCTTGCGGATGAACCAACTGGGGCACTTGATTCAGACACAAGTGTTCAGGTTATGGATTTACTTAAAGAAGTTGCCAAAGACAGATTGGTCGTAATGGTAACGCACAATCCAGAGCTTGCCTACGAATATTCTACAAGAATCGTCACATTAAAAGACGGAAAAATATGTGGAGATACAAATCCATTTATAATAGAAGATAATGGAAATTTAGATGAAGCAGTACACGAAAATATGGGAAAAACTTCTATGTCATTACTTACTTCTCTTTCACTTAGTTTTAACAACTTAAAAACTAAAAAAGGAAGAACATTCTTAACTGCATTTGCTGGATCCATTGGTATAATTGGGATTGCACTGATTTTATCACTATCAAACGGTGTAAACAACTACATTGCAGATATCGAGGAAAAGACTTTATCAGAATACCCACTGCAAATTCAAAAGGCGGGGTATGATTTCACGTCGATGCTCACTGGAATGTCTGGGGCTTCTTCTGAGTCTAAAGGCAGCGATGATAAAAAAGATATGAAGGTTGAAAATATGGTAAGTGGAATGTTCTCTACTGTAGGCTCAAATGATTTAAAATCTCTAAAGAAATTCTTGGACTCAGATAAATCAAAAATAGCAAAGCATACAAATGCTGTAGAGTATTCTTATGATGTCGTGCCTCAGATTTACAGCACTAACACAGAAAAAGTTAGACAGGTGCATCCAGATAAGTCATTTAATTCTATGGGGCTTGGATCTGAAGCATCTTCAAACAGTATAGTTTCTAGTATGATGAGTACTGACATATTCTATCAAATGCCTAGAAACAAGAGTCTTTACAGAAACCAGTATGAAGTAAAAGCTGGAAAATGGCCTACAAAATACAACGAATGTGTGCTAGTACTTACTGCAGATGGTGGAATTAGCGACTATTATTTATATGCACTTAATCTGAGAGATCCTAAAGAACTCGATGAAATGGTTGATAAATTTGCTAAAGAAGAGGAAGTAATCGTTCCTGAAGGTGAGAGCGGATACTCTTACAAAGATGTTCTTGGAAAAGAGTTTAAATTAGTGAATGCAACAGATTACTACGAATACGATTCAAACTACAATGTTTGGAAAGACAAGAGAAACAACGATGCGTATATGAAAAAACTAGTTAAAGAAGGGGAAACTCTTAAAATAACTGGAATTGTTCAGCCTAAGAAAGGTTCATCTGGCATGGGAATGCTTATGCCAGCGATATACTACACTCCAGAACTTGAAGACCACGTTATAAAACAAGCTTCTGAAAGTCAGATTGTTAAAAAACAGCTAGCTGACAAGGATACAAACGTATTTACTGGCAAGGGATTTGAAGATACTTCAAAATCTGCTTTTGATATGAAGTCTATGTTTAATGTAGATACTTCAAAATTTGCATCTGCTTTTAGCATAAATCCAAATCGGATTAATGCAGATTTTAGCAATTTAAATAACTTATTTAGCCAGATTTCTATGCCTAGTATAAAACCTTCTGATATTATAAATCAGATTAATATAAAAATAACTCCTGAGCAGATAAATAGTCTAATAAAAGATGTTGGAAATGGATATTTGATTTATCTAAAGGAAAACAAGGATATGGACTTTACTAAGTATCAGGGAATTATAGAATCTTATTTTAAAGATCCTGAGCTTGAAAAAATGGTAACTGAGATGGTTGAAGAAGCTATCAAAACAAACGGAGAAATCAAGCTAACTCAGGAACAGATGAACAAGATTTTACAGGCTGCTATTGAAAAATATAAGAAATTTATAACTGACAATAATGTAGCAGATGTTATGAAAATAGGAAGATATTTCCTTGAGTATTTGAATACAGCCGATTGTAAGAATATTACAGGAAGTCATTTAGATGCTATTTCAAAGGAAAATAATCTTGAGCAGCAGATATATGCAGTTCTTCAGAAATACATGGGCTCTGCAACAGGTTCTATCTCAGCAACTATTGAAAGAGAAATCACCGCATCTATGAGAAAACTTAGCCAGAGTATGGCAAATGCGTTTAGTTTTGATGCGAGTGTGTTTGCAGATGCGATGAATGTCGATATGTCTGAGGAAGAAATGATGGAAGTTATGACTGCTAGTATGTATCAAGAACAGGATACTTTTGACAATAATATTAAGAAATTAGGTTATGCTGAAATGGACGATCCTTCTATGATTTCTATATATCCTAAGGACTTTGAAGAAAAGGAAAAAGTTATAGATATTTTAGATAAATACAACGAGGATATGGAAAAAGTAGATGAGGACAAGGTGATTTCTTACACTGATATGGTGGGAAGTTTGATGTCTTCTGTTACAAGTATTATAAATTCTATAAGTTATATTTTAGTTGCGTTCGTAGCAATTTCGCTTGTTGTTTCGTCAATTATGATAGGCGTTATCACTTATATAAGTGTGCTTGAGCGTAAAAAAGAGATTGGTGTACTTAGAGCGATAGGTGCTTCTAAGAGAAATATCTCTCAGGTGTTCAATGCTGAAACGTTTATCATTGGGGCACTTGCGGGAATTATAGGTATTGTTGTGAGCTTGATTTTGATTGTGCCGATAAATCAGGTGATACACAATGTTACTGGAAAGACTAATATGAATGCGGCTCTTCCTCTTTGGGCAGGGATAGTACTTATAATGATAAGTATTGTGCTTACACTTTTAGGTGGAATAATTCCATCGAGAAAGGCAGCAAAAGAGGATCCAGTTAAAGCATTAAGAAATGAATAAATATATAATGGGAGATGTCGAAAATTTTTTCTTCGGCATCTCCTTTTAGATTTTCTAAGTAAGTATATAATTAATCTCTCCAGGCTTCGAACTTCGCCCTATTTAAGCGTAGCTTTTCAAGCATACGCAAATAAGCTGCGTGAACTGCTACCCGTAGAGTGGACTGTCAAAATAAATAAAAGTTAAATTTATCATCCAGCAAGGTATTTTCCTTGCTGGATATTTTTATGCTACTTTTAAAAATTCTTCATGCTTTTCAAAAGGTGTTAATACACCTAACTTTCTTTGTAATCTTGAATTGTTATAATAATCCATATAATTTTCTATCATATCAACCAATTCTTTTCTGCTATTAAATTTTTTTCCATAATATCTCTCTCTTTTTATAATCCCCCAAAAACCTTCCATCGGACCATTATCAATACATCTAGCTATTCTAAACATACTTTGTGTCATGCCTGCGGCTACCAATTTAGAATGAAATGTTCTATTAGTATATTGATACCCTCTATCTGAATGAAAAATTGGGTGTGCTTTTGGGTTATTTTTTACGGCAAAATCAAACATGCTATATACTAGTTCTGTATTATTTGAATCTCCGATTGTATAAGCAACAATTCTTCTATCATAAAGATCTAGAATCGCACTTAGATAAAGTTTATGTTTTTTTCCATTTACATAGTAGTGAAATTCTGATACATCTGTTAGCCATTTTTCATCAGGTGCATCAGCTTTAAAATTTCTATTAAGAATGTTTTCTGTTGTATATGTAGGATGTTGATTTTGAATTGTACATCCATTATTTTTATATTTTATAGTTGATTTAATTTGAAGTACACGACAAATACGTAATATTCTCTTATCATTTACATTTATACTATAATATCTGTATAAATCATCTCTAATGCGGCGATAGCCTTTATCAGGATAGTCATCATGTATTTTTTCTACAATATTAGCAATTTTTTCGTTTTTTATATCGTTAAAAGTTTTTTGATGTTTCAACCATTTAAAGTAACCACTTTTACTTACATTGCTTATTTTGCATAGAGAATTTATTGGATAATGATGTTTTTCATGCACTTCTTTTATAGCTGTGTATATATAA